>JAQBPS010000408.1 GCA_028287415.1 Bacillota bacterium
GCCGTGTACGCCCGCCACTGCTGCTCCAGGGCGCCCAGCCGGTTATCTGCAAGCACCATCCTGGGCCTGGCGCGCAGTAGAGGATATGGCGTAAGCGCGGCCTCCTGCAGGTATGGGACTGGCGCCTCCCGCTCATCCAGGAGCGTCTCCCAGGCGACCGACGCCACCCGCTCCTCCTCGTCGCTCAGCAAAACCAGCAGGGCCCGAAACTCCCCCTCTGTTCGCATGTCATCCTCCGCCTCGGAATTTCGAGAAGCAGCCGCCGGTCAGCGGGTGCCCTCCTCGTCCGTGTTGATGTTCTGAAGGCGCTGGATCACTGCGCGTGTGATCTGCGTCGGGGTAGATGCGCCGGACGTGACAGCCACTTTCGCCTTTCCCTTGAGCCATGCCGGGTCGATTTCCTCAGCCGTGTCCACAAGATGTGCCTCGCGGCCGGCCAGTTCGGATGCCACCTGCACGAGGCGGTTTGAGTTGTTGGACCGCTTGTCGCCGACAACGATCACCATGTCGGCATCCGGCGCCATACGGGCGACCGCTTCCTGCCGCAGCTGGGTCGCCAGGCAGATCTCGTTGTAGACCTCCGACTGGGGGTACAGCTCCTTTACCTTGTCCATCAGCGCGCGGGTATCCCACTGGGAGAGCGTGGTCTGGTTCGTGACGGCCAGCTTCTGGTCCGCTGGAAAGGCCAGGGAATCCAGGTCCGTCTCCCGCTCGATCAGGTGAACGTGGCCGGGGGCCACGCCCACGGCGCCCTCCGGTTCCGGGTGTCCCTTCTTGCCGATGTAGATCACGTCGTAGCCCTGGGCGACAAGCTCCTCGATCAGCTTGTGTGTCCTGGTCACGTCCGGGCAGGTGGCGTCCACCACGTGAAGCCCCTTCTCCGTGGCGCGGATTTTTACCGCCGGCGAGACGCCATGCGCGGTGAAGACCACAGTGCCATGATCGATCCCCTCCAGCAATTCCAGGCGGTTCTCGCCGTCAAGCGAGATGACGCCCAGCTGGTTCATCTCCGCCACTACGTGGTGGTTATGAACGATTAGCCCTAGAATGTAAATCGGCCGGGCACATTCGGGTCCCGAGCGATCTGCTTGACCATCTGAATGGCGTCCACGACGCCGTAGCAATACCCCCGCGGGGTAACTTTGATCACATCCATGCGCTTTCTCCCCCCTAACGGGTTGAACTCACCTATAGTGGTCTCGTGATATTATGTGCCGCTAGTGCCCGTGCCCCCCATGCGCATGGCTGGCCTGGCCGTGATCATCGTCACCATGGCCGTCATCGTCGTGCCCGTGGCCATGCCCGCCGCCGGCAGGGGCCTCGGTAACGCCGTTAATCGACAGGGCACCAATCACGATGCCGGTGGCTACGATCCAGCCCACCACTGCAACCCAGAAGTTCATGGGAGAGCCTCCTTTAGTATTGCAAACGAAAATATCATCGTCCCTATTGTGGCCCAGGCACCGAGTGTTGGCAAGTGCATTGCTTCGGGCGCCGACAGCGTGATCGCACAGCAAGCGGATGGGGCGCGGACAGCCCCCGGAGCCGGGGCTCCGGAGGCTGTCGTGTCAGTTAGTGCGGAAACGCTCGAAACTCAGGGCCCGAGGACATCAGCAGCATCAGGCGCTCCCCGACAAAGGCCATATCCGATGGCTCTTCCGGCAACCGCTCGGCATAGAGCACCTTACCCTTGTGATCAAGCACCCAGTAGACCCAGCCGTCGCCGGTCGACCCGAGCACCGAAACGAACCGGCCGTCCGGCGCTGTGACCACCCGCCGGAGCCCCTGACCCGAGCCGCTCCACGTTGCCTGCCATACGGCGACGCCGTCAGCCGCCCGCAGTGCCACCACAGCATCAGCCTTCCGAGCCATGATCAGATCGGTTCCGGCCAGGGCCAGCCCCTCCGGCACAAAGGGCGTCTGCCATAGCGGACGGCCGAGCAAGCCATAGGCCTGTGAGCCGGCCACCACAGCGCCTGGTGTGAATACCAGGCCCCGGCCGTTGGAACGACCCTGCTGGACCTGGGCCGCGAGTGCGCCGCCCTTACCGTAGATCAGCAGCTGCCGGCCTGACTTGCCCTCACCTAACACAGCCAGCGTGCCATCGGGGCTGAAGCTGAGCTCAGGCTGGCCAATCACCTCTGTATGAAACTCAGCGGTGGCCGTTGCCGGTCGAATCACCGTGACGACGGAGCCAGCGGCGATCGCGAGCCTGCCACCGGTCCCCCAGGCGAGGGCCGTCACATTGCCGGCGGGCTCCAGCACCCGCAGGAGCTTACCGTCTGGACTGAGAACGTGCACCTTGTCTGCGATGGTGACAGCCACACTGCCGTCCCCGGCCACAGCCAGCAGACTCGTGTCCGCGGCGCCGGTCAGCGGGTAGGCCCACGCCTGGGCGCCGTCCGCAGCTATTACGCGCACGCCTGAGCGTGAGAGCTCCACAACCCGGCTGCCAACCGCCACCACATGCAGTGTGTCGCTGGGCGCTGTGGCCGGCACCCCGGCGGGGGGATTCTGATTGCCCCTCGGGGCCTGCGGGGGCACTTCGAGCGCTACCTTGTCCCCCCCGTAAGCGCCGGACAGCGCCTGCGGCGCCTTGGGGTCCGATTCGCCGGGGACGGTCGCAAAGCCCATTTGATCGGGCGCTGTCGGCGGTGTTGTGGTACCCGCGCCGCCTGCCGGCTGGCTGAACAGATGAGGCTGCTTGGGCTGGGCTGGCGAGTTTGATTCAGCTCGCTGGTCCGGCTGGGCGGTGCCCTGCTGTGTAGCGGGGCCGCCCGAGCCGGTCGATCCGGGGCTGGCCCCCTGTGTCCCCTCCGGCGCATTTCCCGGGCCATTAGCGGTCGGGGGAGTTGCGCTCGGCTGTGGACCGTTCCCGGCGGGGTCGATGGCCTTCGCCACGGGAGCGGCCGGTGCGCTTTGGGCCGTGCCGGCGTCCGGAACACTCTTCCTGATGAGGCCGCGTTCCCCCACGCGAGTATTGACTACGACCAGCAGTGTGGCTGCTGCCACAGCTGTCCATGCCAGGGGGCGGACTGCCCGCATCGGGTCAAAACGCCGGGAAGGGCGGGCACCAGGAACGATGCCGGTCGCGGCATGCTCGATGCGTTCCAGCACGCTGCGCTGCATCGCCGGCGTGAATTCCCAGCCCTTGAGGCTCTTGGCCGCACTCTCCTTGACAGCACGGGCCAATTCCGTGTCAAAATGCTCGCTCACCGCTCCACCCCCCCTTTTACCAGCAATTCTTTGAGCATAGCCCGTGCCCGGAACAGTCGGGTCTTCACCGTGTTCTCATTTTGCCCGGTGACTTCCGCAATTTCCACGGTCGACAGGTCCTGGTAGTAAAACAGGACGACCGCTTCGCGATAGACTTCCGGCAGCTTCAACACTTGCTGCATCATAGCGTCCCGCTGATCGCTTTTCACGGCCACGTCCTCAGGGGTCTCCTCAGGCGGTGCGGCTGTCTCCACGCCCCCGGTGACGCTCGCCCGCGGGTCCTCGCTGGGCAGCAACCGCCGCCACCACGCACTGCGGGCTTTATCCCGGCAGAGGTTGACGGTGATCTTGTACAGCCAGGTGTACGCAGAGCTATCGCCCCGGAACGAGTCCCAGTGCTTGTAGGCCTTGATAAAGACCTCCTGGGCCACGTCCTCCGCAAGGTGGCGGTCCTTCAAGTAATAGTAAGCCAGATGAAGCACCTTGGTTCCATATTCCGTCATCAGGCGCTCCAGCGCTGCCGTCCGCTCATCCGGCGCCGGTGCAACGTCGGATCGTGCCACTAGGCTTCACCCTTCGCTGAGAGACCTTATCCCATTTCAGACGAAGGTTTACGCCATTTTGTTGCCATCTGCCTGCCGAAACCACGAACCTGTTGAAATTAACACCACTTGCAAGGCTATTCCCAGTCCGCAGTTGATTGCCTTGAAGCTGTGCCACAATGCCGCTCCTGACAGACAGACGGGTGGACAGGCACTTTCCGTTTCATCCGGCGGCTTGCCAATTTCGTGAAGCGTCGCTGTTTCACTTTGGCGGGACAATAATCCGTGGTAAACTATGGATGAAAATTTGCCGGGAGGATACTGATGAAAAGAGAACGTGATCTGACCGCTCTCGCCCAGTTCCTGGAGCAGCACGATATGGGCGTGGATGACCTGTTTTTTGTGCTGCACCTTGGCGCCACGCAGCTCTCTATGAAGCCGGACGTGCCCGCGCCAACCCGCGAACACTGGCGCAAGGTATCGGAGGAGTGCCACGACCTGTGGCACAACACGTTGCGCTCTGGCACCCGACTCGTCTAACTGGCGTAACAGCCCTGCTGTCGCACCTTTCGGTTGCCGATTGACAACTTCTTCCTATTCATGCTAATCTTTCTTTGAGAGTTGGCAGCTGGAAGGGGGGCGACAGCATGGCGGTCGCACAATTGCACTCGCTTTTGGCAACCGGCCAGTTCCTTGCCGCCTATCGCGAAGCGGAACGCCTGGCCCTGGATCCAAGTCTGGACCCATCGGTGAGAGCAAAGGTGTGCATCGTCGGTGTCCGGGCGGCGCTGGGTCTCCGCGAGTTGTATGCGGGAGCAAAAATGGCCGAGAAGGCG
>JAQBPS010000409.1 GCA_028287415.1 Bacillota bacterium
TCTACGCCACCGTTGACCCGCGAATCCGCTACGACTAGGCCGGGAGGTGGTCCACCACATGGTCAGACGATTTGCGCGCAACAAGCTGGCGCTCCTCGGCCTGTGCTTTATCCTCGCAGTAGTGACGCTGGCGCTGGCGGCGCCATACCTGACGAGCCATGCCCCCAACAAGCAGGATATCATGAACCGCCTGGAACCCCCGTCGCACGACCACCGCTTCGGCACGGATGAACTGGGGCGAGACGTCTTCAGCCGCCTCGCCTGGGGGGCGCGCATCTCCCTGCAGGTTGCCTTGCTGGCGGTCCTCGGCGGCGCCTCCACAGGCATCCTGCTGGGCTTGCTCTCGGGGTTCTACGGCGGGATCTTCGACATGGTCACCATGCGCATCATGGACACGCTGTCCGCCTTCCCGGGGGTGCTGCTCGCCATTCTGATCATGAGCACGCTGGGCTCCGGAAACCGAGAGGTGATCCTCGCCGTTGGGATCTGGTTGGTGCCCACCTACGCTCGCATTGTGCGGGCTGAAGCGCTCCGGCTCAGGGCCCGGGACTTTGTGGAGGCCGCCAGGGCGATCGGCGCCACCGACGGGCGGATCATGGTCAAACATGTGCTGCTCAATTCGCTCAGCCCGATCATCGTTTACGCCACACTCTCCATTCCCGGGGCCATTCTGACGGCGGCCTCCCTCTCCTATCTGGGGCTGGGAATCAAGCCGCCCACGCCGGAGTGGGGCGCGATGATCTCGGCGGCCCGATCGTACATGCGGGAGGCGCCCACGCTCATCCTCTTCCCGGGCATGGCCATCTTTATCACCGTTCTATCGTTTAACTTCGTCGGCGACGCCCTGCGGGATGCGCTTGATCCGAAGCTCAAGGTCTGAACAGAGCCTGAACAATAGGGGGTATACCATGACGCACCAATTTGCCAGATACCTGGTCCCGGTCATCGCCTCGGCGGTCTTCATCTCCGGGTGCAGCGGCTCTGGGTCCGGCTCCAATCGTGCCGACACAGGCAAGCAGAGCGCCACCAAGCCCTCTGCCCCGGTCAAGGGCGGCACGCTTACCATCGCCATCAATGGGCAGGTTGTCTCGATTGATGCCCACCAGCAGGCTGACTGGAACTCGATGGGTGCAGTCTTCAACCTGTATGATGGCCTGTTGACCGTCGACAGCAAGAACGAGCTCCGGCCGCTGCTGGCGGAAAAGTGGGAGGCCAGCCCGGACGGAAAGCGCTTCACCTTTACGATCCGCAAGGGGGCCAAATACCACGACGGCACACCGATTACGGCCAAGACGCTGAAGTCGAACCTGGAGCGGGTGCTGAGCGCCGACCTCAAGTCGCCTCAGAAAGCCGATTACGACAAGCTCGACAAGATCGAAGCGCCCGATGACGAACACCTGATCATTTCATGGCAGACCCCGACCGAGCCGATTCAGTTCTTCGCCAACCGCGTCAGTTCGCCATGGGCCCTGAGCCCTGATGTGGCCGCCGCCAAGGGCAAGGATTTCGCCCTGGCCCCCGTCGGCTCCGGACCGTTCAAGTTCGAAAGCTATACGGCTGACGACCGGCTGGTGCTGGTCCGGAACGATGACTACTGGGCAGGCGCCCCCTACCTGGACAAGCTGGTCGCCCGCATCATCCCCGATGCCAACACCCGCCGTGTTGAGATGGAGGCTGGCACGATCGACGTGCTGATGGACGTGCCGCCCAAGGATGTGCAAGCCCTCAAGGACAAGGGCATGAAGATCACCCGTGGCCCGGCGGCCGGCATGCAGGCGCTGGCGCTCAATCTCAGTAAGGCCCCGATGAACGACCTGCTAGTGCGCAAGGCAGTCGCATACGCCATCCCGAAGGATGCGCTGATCAAGAAGGTGCTCTTCGACTACGCCACGCCGTCGGTGACCGGCACCCACCCCGCCTCGTGGGGCGTCAACACGGATGTCAAGGGCTACGATTTCAACCCCGAGCAGGCGAAAAAGCTGCTCGACGATGCCGGCTGGAAGCCTGGACCGGACGGTATCCGCGTCAAGGACGGTAAGCGGCTCGCGATTACCTATGCCGCCCGTAACGATGAGACATGGATGCTGATCGCTCAGACTGTGCAGGAGTCCCTGAAGAACATCGGCATCGATGTGACGATCGATGCGAAGGACTGGGGCGCCTTCCTTGAAGCCATGCGGGCCGGCAACTACGACGTGGCCTACTGGTCGCTGGGCGGTTACTCCTTCGAGCCGCAGGGCTTCACGTGGAACCTGCGCTCCACCGCTTATTGGAACGTGTCTCAGATCAACAAGAGCCCGGAGACGAAAGCGCTGAGCAAGCAGATCGACGACTTGCTGAACGCCGGCGAGGCGGAGATTGCGAGCAAGGAGAAGCGCGGCCAGATCTATAAAGAGTTCCAGAAGCAAATTGTCGACAACGTGCTGATGGTGCCGCTGTGGCATCTTGACCGGGTGACTGCGGTCCAGCCCTGGGTCGAGGGCCTGGACGTGCCCACGCTGATCTCGTCGGTGCGCGCAGAGAAGGCCTGGATCAACCCCGCGGCAAAGCAGAAGTAGACATAGGAGGCCGATCGCCTTGGCAGGGACGTTTGTATGTGAAGGGGTTCCGGACATCACCCTGGATGAAGTGCTGTCGATCCGCCATGTGAACCCGCCGGTGTGGGCGCCGGGCGGCACGCAGCTCACGTTTCTGTGGAACGATGGTGGGCTGACGTCGCTCTGGGCGGTTGACGCTGAGACGGGGAGTGTACACCCTATCAGCAACGGGGAGACGAGCGTGGCTTCATTCACGTGGGCCCCGGATGGCAGCCGGCTTGCCTATGTGCAGGGCGGCGACATCTGGCTGGCCGCCTTTGCGAACGGCACCTGGGCCGAGGCTATTGCGTTTGCGCAGGCCGGCGGGCAGGATGACTCCCCCGCCTGGTCGCCGGACAGCCGGGCGCTGGGCTACGTGCGCGCAGGTCAGATTTGGCTGTACCGCTTTGCCGACCACACGAGCCGTGCGTTGGTGCTGCCCGGCCAGGTGAAGCCGGGCCACCATTCTCCCGCCTTCGCCTTCTCAACGGACGGCGCCCTGATTGCCGCCATCATCCTGGAAAAGGGCCACCGGGACCTGCTCATCGCCGACCTGGACGGAGCGGTGCTGTGGCGAACCAACACCAGCGACAATGAGTGCGACTATGCCTGGATCGACGCGACGCGGCTGCACTACA
>JAQBPS010000443.1 GCA_028287415.1 Bacillota bacterium
TGGCACTGGGGTCGACTTCTATGTACAGCAGACCGCTCTCTGTAAAGTCGAGGCTATGTTTGAAATCCACATGTGAGCCTCCAGTCTTTCTCATGGTGTCCAGCTTTTGCTTCTCAGCGGGGGCAACAGAGAACCAATGAAAGAAATCGCAACAACAAACAAGGAGCGGCTGCTGCGCAGCGCTCCTTGTTTCATCTGCAGCCCGCTCTAGAACTTCACCGCTTCCCCGGTCTCAGCGCTGTGGTAAATCGCATCCAGGATCCGCTGCAACTTGACCCCTTCCTCAGGCGTCACCGCGGGCGGCGCCTCGCCCCGGATCGCAGCGATGAAGTTTGCGATCAGCGCATGGTGGCCGTTGGCCACGGGCAGCCAGGCCGAGTTGATGTTGACCATCGTGTCGTTCATGTCCTTGAAGACCTTGAGGGGGAACACATTCAGCCCGCCCTCCGCGCCCGAGAGCATCAACGTCATCTCCTCCATCGGCTCCATGTGCTCCATGAAGCTGGTCTCGATGATGATGCTGGCACCGTTCTTCAAGCGCACGAAGCCGAGGGCCATGTCCTCGATCTCGAAGTTCTGCCAGTCCCAGGGTCCCCATGGCGCGGGGCCGAGCTTCGTACCGAGGTGGTTGTACGTGGAGCCAACGACGAGGTCGGGCTCCGGGTACCCCATGAGGTGCAGCGCAAGGTCGATCATGTGCACGCCCAGGTCGATCAGCGGGCCGCCGCCCTGCAGTTCCTTGCTCGTGAAAACCCCCCAGCCGGGAATGCCGCGCCGGCGCAGCCAGCGCGCCCGCGCAGCATAGACCGGGCCGATCATGCCGCTCTCGACGAACCGGCTCGCCGCCTGCGACTCCGGGCGGAAGCGGTTGTTGAACATGTACATCAGGATCCGGTTGTTTGCCCGGGCCGCCTCGGCCATCGCTTCCGCTTCCGCCGCGGTCCTCGCCGGCGGCTTCTCGCAGAGGACATGCACGCCGGCGCCAAGCGCCGCAATCGCCACGGCAGCGTGGAACTTATTGGGCGTGCAGATGGAGACGACATCGAGTTGCTCCGCTTTCAGCATGGTGACGTAGTCGTTGTAGACGCGCGCAAAGCCAAACTGCATCGCAACCTGCTGAGCCCGTTCCCCGTTCACATCCGCCACGGCTGCGAATTCGACCTGATCCCCGAACGCCTGGTAACCCGGCAGGTGTGCGCTGGTCGCAATCCCGCCCGCCCCGATCAGCCCCAGCCGGAGTCTCTGCTGCATGCCGGCGACCTCCTTTACAGAGCAGCGTCGACAGGCATCCACGCGCCCTGACGGCTGCTTGCCAAAATCGCTGATACGATGCGGACGATTCGGGCGCCAGTAGCGAACGTCGGGAATGGGGGTGGGTCGCGGCGGGGATCCTTGCCCGCTGCGATGTACGCGTAGACTTGCGCACAGAGGTTCTTCAGCCCGTCGGGCCAACCCTCATTGTGGCCGCCGGGATAGTGAGCGAATGGGCGGGCCTCGTCGGTGAGGAGAGCGGGGTCACGCAGCAGGTGGCCGTTCGCTTCGGAGCGGCGCCCGATCCACAGATCAGACGGGTGCTCCTGGTCCCAGGCAAACGCCTCCTGGCTCCCATCCACCTCAAAGTGCAGCCGGTTCTTCCGGCCGGGGCTGATCTGCGAAATGGTCATGCTGCCCTTGGCCCCATTCGCAAAGCGGAGCAGCACGGTGGCACAGTCCTCGGTACGGCGGGCGGCGAAGAACGTGCCGAGGTCCGCCATCACCTCAGTCACGGGCAGCCCTGTGACGAACTCCACCGTGTCGACCCAGTGGGATCCGATATCTGCGACGGCACGTGATGCGCCACCCGCGGCGGGGTCGACGCGCCAGTTGTCATCCGTCGCATAGAGGAGCCAGTCCTGCAGATACCCGCCATGGATCAGGCGGACATCGCCGATATCGCCCCGGGCGATGCGGGCGCGCATCTCCTGCACGAGCGGATAGGCGCGGTAGTTGAAGCAGACCGCGTTCACGACACCGGCTTCAGCCGCGAGGCGCGCCAGTTGATCCGCCTCGGCCGTGGTGACGGCGAGCGGCTTCTCGCTGATCACGTGCTTGCCCGCCGCCAGGATCTGCTGGTTGATGCGGAAGTGCAGGTGATTCGGCGTGCAGTTGTGGATCACGTCGATGTCGGGATCTGCCAGAATCGCGGTCAGGTCGCTGTACGCGCGGGGGATGTGCAGGGCAGCCGCCTTCGCCTCGGCGCGCTCCCGGTCGGAGCCGACCAGGGCGACCACATCGACATAGCCGAGCCGGCGGACAGCTTCCACGTGGGCGGGACCGATGAAGCCGGCGCCGATCAGTGCGGCCCGCAAACGCTGCATGGGCGCACCGCCTTCCTGATCACGCCCACCACGGCTTCGCTGCCGCGTCGGCGATGATCACTTGCTTGAGGTTAGCCACTGCCTTGCGGATGCCCTCATCGATCGACATCAACGAGTCCTCATGCTCGATCGACATCACATAATCATAGCCGACGGTGCGGAGCGCACTGACGATGTCGGCCCAGTGCTTCAGGTCGTGGCCGTAGCCGACTGTCCGGAAGATCCAGCTGCGCCGGTTCCACTCGCTGTGGGGGGTCATGTCGAGCACGCCGTTAATCGGACCATGGACGGGGTTCGTCGCTGTATCCTTCGCATGGAAGTGATGAATCGCGCCGGCCGCACCGAGGTGGTGGATCGCCGCGACCGGGTCGATCCCCTGCCAGTACATGTGGCTGGGGTCGAAGTTCGCGCCGATGACCTCACCAACCGCATCACGCAGTTTGAGCAGCGTGCCGGGGTTGTGTACCGAGAAGCCGCCGTGCATCTCGAAGGCGAGCTTGACGCCGTGCCGCTCGGCGAAGGCGCCCCACTCTTTCCAGTAGGGGATCACCTTCTCGCGCCACTGCCACTCGAACACTTCCTGGTAGTCCTGCGGCCAGGGGCTGACCGGCCAGTTCGGATACTTGGCCCCTTCATGGTCGCCGGGGCAGCCGGAGAACAGGTTGACCACCGGCACTTCCAGGCGCGCCGCAAGCTCGATCGTTTTCACGTAGGTCTCGTGGAAGCCGCTGGCGATCTCGCGGTTGGGGTGCAGCGGGTTGCCGTGGCAGGAGAGCCCGCTGATCATCAGGCCCCGGCTGTCGACGGCGCGCTTGAAGGCGGTCACCTTCGCGTCATCGGCAAGGAGTTGTGCGGGCTGACAGTGCGCATCCCCGGGGTAGGTGCCTGTGCCGATCTCAACCGCTTCCAGGCCGAGCGACTTCACCTCGTCCAGCATGGCCTCGAATGGCAAGCCGCCAAACAGAACGGTAAAGACACCTAACTTCATGCGTTGTTCCCCTTTCCGGGTGGACTGTGGGGGTGACATCCCGCGTCAGGATTCCGCACTGAGTGCGGACTCCCCTGCAAGATCATTCAGTTCACCGGAAATTTGAATGATGGTATGGGCACCGAAAAGGACTGGCCCCCTTTACGCAAGGTGGCCAGTCCTTTTAGCTCCGGTGGAACGGTGCGCTTGCGCCAGTCGATCACCAGGATCACGGTGGCTGCCTCCCGGTCCGGGTGAGCGGCGGGCGGCACGATCGGGGGGCCTGTTTTACGGCCGGTTGGTGGCGATGGCGGGGCTGGTGCGTGCCCGTCTGGGTCTGCTTCAGTTCTGATCGTGAAGCCACCCCCGCCCTGCGGACCGAGGGCGGGGGTGGCGCGTCATGACTCGGGGGCGGGTGCTTAGCTGCGGCGGCGGCTGCGGCTGCGGCGGCTGGAGCTGCGGCGGCTGGAGCTGCTGGAGCTGCGGCGGCTGCGGCGGCTCCAGCTGTCACTGCGGCGATAGGAGGAACTCGCGGTGCGGCAGCGGCAGCTGCGGCTTCTGCTATAACTGCGGCGGCTGCTGCTACTGCTGCTGCTGTCGCTGCGGCGCCGACGCCGGCGGCGACGGCGGAGGGCTGAGACGGAGATGTTCACCCAGACATTGCGGCGGCGCCCAGTGCCTGGGCTGCTGCTAGTGCCTGAACTGGACCCACTGCTCGAGCTGGATCCCGTGCCCGAGCTGGAGCTGGTGCTCGAGCTGGAGCTGGAGCCGGTGCTCGAGATGGATCCCGTGCCCGAGCTGGAGCCGGTGCTCGAGCTGGAGCTGGTGCCCGAGCTGGATCCGGTGCCCGAGCTGGAGCTGGTGCCCGAGCTGG
>JAQBPS010000455.1 GCA_028287415.1 Bacillota bacterium
GGTCCAGCCGCGGCAATTGCTGATGGCGATACCGGGCGCCCGGTACGTGGAGCTGCCGGAGGCGGACCGCTGCTGCGGGGCCGCGGGGACGTATGCCGTCTCGCAGGCGGCGATGTCGGATACGATCCTGGATCACAAAATGGGCTATGTAGAGGGCACCGGGGCGACCACGCTGGTGGTGTCGAACCCGCCCTGCCACCTGGAGATGATCGAGGGGGTACAGCGGGCGGGACTGGCGGACCGGGTGCGGGTGCGCCACATTGCGGATGTGCTGGCGGAGGCACTGAGCGAGTAGGTGGGTGAGTGCCTTTTATATTGACGCGGATTTGCGGACGACGCGGATTTTAATACACGCAGATTATACAAAAAATATATTAATTCCCATGTATAATCTGCGTGTATTTAAAATCAGCGGAATCAGCAAATCCGCGTCAATATAATGTCTTCCTCTTCAGCATAATGTCTTCCTCTTCACCGTAATGCCTTATTCCTCACCAAAGTCGTCGTCGTCGTCATCGTCGCCCCGCTCGGGCGGGCCCTCGACCCCCGTCACATAATGGCCCTCGTAGTAGTCGACCACGTAGCGGCGCTCATAGTTGTCCAGCTGGGCGAGCACCCAGGTGTCCAGTGCCTCCCACTCAGCTTCCGGGGGCGCGGCGCGCAAGATTACCACCGCCCGGACCTGCGTCGGCGAATAGAGCGCCAGCAGGTCCCCGGCGACGACGCCGTCATTCCCGTATATCTGCCGGATCTCCCAGTGCGACTCACGGGCCATCAGCACCGAGGTGTAGACCGGCTTGCGGCCGCCGCGGATGGAGCGCAGTTTCCCCACTATTCATCCTCCATGGGCCGCTGGTCAGCGGAGAGCAACTCTTCGGGGATCGGCTTACGGCCCATCATGCCCTCGTAAAGGCCATGGTACCAGCGCATGTCGGTCTCGCCGGGCTTCCAGCACAGGAGTACATCCTTACCGCCGATCTGCCCCGGGAAGTCGATGAGGAAGCCGCCCTTCACCTCGCCGCCCAGCTCACGGACACGCTCAAACTGCCCCTGCACCAGGATGCGGAGGAAGTCGATCTCCGCCTCATCCCGTAAAAATGTATCCTCCGCCACGGCATCCCCCTGGCGGTGCGCCTCCACCTTGGACTGCTTCAGGCGCCATTCCTTCTCCTGAATTTCGCCCTCCAGCGAGCGCAGGTATTTAATGATCCGCTCCAGTTCTGGGATCACCTGATTGACTTCGGCAGGGGTAAAATGGCGCTCGGCCATACTGCCCACTCCCTTCCTAAATAGCCCGGAGCGAATCCCCGCCCCGGTGCCGTAATTCCCTTGTTTACCGTGAATTATAGGCAACCTTGGTGCGAAAGTCAAACGCTTCCATGGGCGACCCAATTTCGCCCGAAGCCAGTACCAGTGCGGGCGCAGGCGCCGTCCAAATGGGGGTCATTTCTGCGGCCCCAATTTGGACAAAGCGTACGGTGAGAGGTGCGACATGCCGAAACCGCCTTACTTCGCCAAACTTCTGGACCTGCACTCCCTGGAAGCGCTTCAGCGCGAGATGAACCGCCTCGAAGTGGACAAGGGCGGCATCCCGATTATGTCCGCGAAGGGCATCAGCCTGTTGATCCTGGTCGAGCAGATCCCCACGGCCGCGGCCAACTGCATCAAGCAGGAGATCCTCGCCCGGGGCGGCGACCTGGTCACCCCCTGGTCCGCCTCCAGCTTTGAGGCGCCGTTTGTGGATGTGATCTTCATCGGCAATCTCACCACCCTGCGCTCCACCATCAGCAAGCTATACCGGCAGAGCGTCTACGACCTGCCGCTGATCGCCGATATCGTCCAGAATGTGCTCGTCCGGACCGTCCCCGGCTACCTGCCGGTGGCACCCCGGCCCAGCCGGCAGGGCGTGGTGGTGGAGGAGACCCTCGAGGACCTGATGGGTGGGCGCATCCCGCTGCGGGCCGGCTCGCACCGGGCGATCGGGCGACCCACACTGGTGCCCGTCCCCGGCCACGAGTGGCGCTTCGGCCAGCTCACCTACGTGATGGGCATCGTGGGCGCGACCCCGGACGCCTGCTCGGACGACGGCCGCGACCGCTGCGATGCTGACGCCGCCAGGCGCCGCATCGCCCGGGTCGTGGCCGAGGGCGCCCATATCGTCGATATTGGCGGGGAATCCAGCGAGGCGCGGGAGCACGGGCCGACCGGCCTCCAGGATGAGATCGACCGGGTGGTGCCGCTGGTGGCGTGGACCCGGCAGGCGTATCCGCACGTGCTGGTCTCCATCAACACGTGGAAGGCGCAGGTGGCGGAGGCGGCGGTGGCGGCGGGCGCCCATCTCATCAATGATGTTGGCGCCATGCGGCGGGACCCCGACATGAAGCGGGTCGCGGCCGACACGGGCGTGCCCATCGTCCTGATGCACAGCCAGGAGGGCACCGCCTACAAGGATCTCGTCAGCGATGTCGCCCGCTTCTTCTATGAGGCGATGGACGCGGCGGTCGCTGCCGGCGTCCGCGAGGAGCAGATTGTGCTGGATGCGGGGTTTGGTTTTGGCAAGACTGTACATCAGGACCTGGAACTGACGCGGCGGCTGCGGGAGCTGACCGGTTTCGGGCGGCCGATCCTGCATGCGCCCTCACGCAAGCGGACGATCGGCCGGGTGCTGGGCTACCCTGACACCGTGGCGGAGCGGCTGTTGGGCACGGGCGCCACGGTGACGATGGGGATCGCCAACGGTGCGGATATAATCCGGGTGCATGACGTCCTGGATATGAGCCGGTGTGCCACAATGACCGATGCCCTGGTCCGGGGTTATTGTGGGCCGGATGAATAGGCAATGAAAGGCGGTGGCCTCTGTGGCCGTAGATAAGGACAAGCTGAAGCAAGCGGTGCGCATGATTCTGGAGGCGGTGGGCGAGGACCCGGAGCGGGAGGGCTTGCTGGATACCCCCCGGCGGGTCGCGGACTTCTACGAGGAGGTCTTCGCCGGCCTGCACCGGGACCCGGCGGACCGGCTCTCAGCCATCTTCAGTGAGCCGCACGAGGAGATGGTGATCGTGCGGGACATCTCCTTTGAGTCGATGTGCGAGCATCACCTGGTGCCGTTCATCGGCAAGGCGCACGTGGTCTACATCCCGAACAAGGGCCGGGTCGTGGGGCTCTCTAAGCTGGCCCGGGTTGTGGAGGACTTCTCCCGCCGGCCGCAGCTCCAGGAGCGGCTTACCTCTCAGGTCGCTGACCTGTTGATGGAGAAGCTGGAGCCGCAGGGCGTCATGGTGGTCGTCGAGGCGGAGCACATGTGCATGACGATGCGGGGTGTGCGTAAGCCGGGGGCCAGCACGGTCACATCGGCGGTGCGGGGGAGCTTCCAGAGCAACGTGGCTACCCGGGCCGAGGCGATGTCGCTGATCAAGGGTTTCCCCAGGTAACGGTTGTCCCAGGTAATGGTTACCCAAATGAAAACAGCTGCACGCGACCATGCGTGCAGCTGTTTTCCATTTTATGCTGAGAGGAACGTCTCCCTGCGCCTGGTAGTAAATCTGCCGGCCGTTTACGTCGGCACACCAGCGCCGGGCTCCGTAGTTTGTCTCAGAGGAAAACCGGCAGTTTTTCCAGATGGTAGCACAGAGCCGCAGCCGCTGTCCAACCGCTGGCAGCGAAAAGCGCCTGCGCTGTCAGATAAAAGGTTGCCCCCAGATTTACTTCCTGCAAGCAAATTGGTAATATTTACTACACTTAACACTGGCATCGCGTGTCCCCAGCCTGGGAGGAGGGAACCCATGCAGCGGTCGAGACTGCCCGTCATGGTCGCCCTGGTCGCCTTCTGCCTGACCCTGGTCTCAGGCGCTTACGCCTACAACCGCCTGTTCCGGACCGTGCCCGCATTGGTGGTGGTACAGGACGTGTCCCAGGGCACCGAGCTGTCGGCGGACCTGGTGCGGATCGTCCGGCTCCCCGCCGGCGGCAGGCCGGCCCAGGCCCTCTTCGGCCCCGGCCAGGTAGCCGGCATGTATGCCGCCGTGCCGCTCTTCGCGGACGAACTCCTGACCGGCCGGCACATCACCGCCGAGCAGCCCGCCCGTGATGCTCTGACCGAGATCGGTAAGGGACAGCGGATCATCTCGGTGCCCGTCAATCCCGAGGCTGTACTGGGCGGCGCCCTGCGCCCCGGCGACCTGGTTGACGTGAC
>JAQBPS010000457.1 GCA_028287415.1 Bacillota bacterium
ACCGTCAGCATCTGGCGGAGATATTGCGCCTTGCTCCAGCCCGCCATTGGCTCCGCCTCGGCCCGCTCGGCCCAGTCCCACAGCCGCCTGAATTCGGCGGGTGCGCCGCGCAGCGCCGCCATCACACGCCGGATCATCCGCAACTGACGTAAAGACCGCTGCGCCCGCTGCACAGCACTTAACGCCGGCACTGCGATCTCCGGCTGATGCCCGCCCATGATCCGGTTCACTTCACCGGGGGGCATCGCAAACGCGTCCCAGAAGGCCCACTGGAGGGCGGTGAGGTTGAAGTAGGGCCGTCCCGCGAACAGCCGGATCCAGCCGATGCCCTGCGGGCAGTCATAGCCCCCGGCCAGGAAGGGCGCCGTCAGCAGCACATCGATCCCGCTGCGCAGGAACGACCAGCCGAGGGTGGACTGGACCCCCGGCATTACATCTTTCAGGTTGGCGCTCGACCAGACCTGCGGCTGGTTCGCCACCGCATCAAAGGTGGCGGGCGTGAAGCTGGTGACGGGCCGGGCCTGGAGCACCCAGAACTGCTGCCCGTCGTGCGCCCATTCCATGTCCTGGGGGCACTGCATGCCGCCGAGGGCATCCTGAACGCGGCCGATCAGGTAGCTGAGCTCGCGGATCTGCACGTCGGTCAGTGCCGGCTGCACCGCATCTTGCGGAGCGACTGGCGCCAGTTCCGTCCCGCCCCCGGCCCGGGCCACCGTCATGCACTCCTTGCGCCCCACCTTGCTGGCGGCAACGACCGGCGGATCCTTAGTGATGTCGACTATGTACGCATCGGGCTCTGCCTGCCCGCTCACCACCGCTTCGCCCAGGCCGAGCGACGCGGCGATGGTGAACCGATCGAGCCGCCCCGTGCGGGGGTCGCAGGAGAAGCCCACCCCGGCGGTGCGCGCCGGGACCATCGCCAGAATCACGACTGCCGCGGCGACGGCATCATCGGGCAGGGCCATGCGGCGCCGATACGCGAGTGCATGGGGCGTCCAGAGGGAGGCGTAGCAGCCCTTGACGGCATCGGCCACGGCCATCACGCCGGTCACATGCAAGAACGACTGGTGAATCCCCGCGAACGATGCGGCTGCCGAGTCCTCGGCGGTGGCGGAGGAGCGAACGGCCACGGGCCGGCTACTGAGACCGCAGGCTGCCAGGAATCCGTCCAGGTCAGCCATCAGCCCGTGGGGCATGGGCGCAGCGCTGATCGCCGCCCGCAGGCGGTCAAGCAGCAGCACGGTTTCGGCAGCCGCGGCGTCGGCGGCGGTGACCGGGGCGAGCGCATCGATCAGCGGGCGCAGGCCGGGGCGCGCCATAAAGCGGCGGTAGGCGGACGCACTGATGACGCCCCCCGGGGGAACGGCAAAGCCATACCGGTGCAATCGCCCCAGGTTCCAGCCCTTGCCGCCTGCGGTCTCGGCGCCGGCCGCAGCGGCGCCGTCCCAGTCCAACAGTTCGGATACACTCATGCGCTGCGCTCCTCCAAACTCCGTTCCGCACTCTACCTTTTTAGTTGCGGGGGCTGATTGCGGGGTATGGCTCGAATGCCGTAAGCTGTAACAGGCATACGTTTCGGTTGACCACGTCCACGCAACTGGCTACACTAATACAGATAGGCCGGGTGGCGTAACTTGCGCCCCGGCATCCAAGCTGGAAACCTGCGGAGATGAATGGATTGCAAATCGCGATGATCGGCCTGAACTTCAAAACAGCCCCGGTGGCCATCCGGGAGGTTCTGGCGGTCCCAGCGGAGGCGATCCCCGCCGCGCTGGGACGGCTGAGCGCGCTGCCACTGGCTGAAGGCGTTCTGCTCTCCACGTGCAACCGCACTGAAGTCTACGCTGTCGGCGAGAACGTGGACGAGCTGTTCCGGGCGCTGACCGGCTACCTGGCCGAGGTCGGCACGATTGCCGACCCCGCCGGGATTCAACCCCACCTATATATGCATCAAGGGTTTGAGGCGGTGGAGCACCTGTTCCGGGTGGCTTGTGGCCTTGACTCCATGGTAATTGGCGAGACTCAGATCCTTGGACAGGTGCGTGACGCCTACCGTGATTCGACCTCAGCCGACACCGTCGGCAAGGTGCTGCATCAGCTGTTCGAGCAGGCAATCGCTGTGGGCAAGCGGGCTCAGTCCGAGACCCGCATCGGCCAGAGCGCTGTATCCGTCAGCTATGCGGCTGTAGAACTGGCCAAGAAGGTCTTCCGCACGCTTGACGGCCGGCGCTGCATGGCGATCGGCGCCGGCGACACCGCCAAGCTGACCGTCAAGCACCTCCAGGCGAGTGGCGTGAAGGATATCATCATTGCCAACCGCACCCTGGAGCGGGCCGAGGCCCTGGCCCGCGAGATCGGCGGCACAGCGATTCCCATGGCGGAGATGCCCTCGCACCTCCAGCACGTGGACGTCGTAATCTCGAGTACCGGCGCACCCGGCTACGTGCTGACGAAGCAGCACCTGGCGGAGGCGATCCGCCTGCGCCGCGGTCGCCCGATCTTCCTTTTTGATATCGCCGTCCCCCGCGACATCGACCCCGAGACGGGGACGCTCGAAGGCGCATTCCTGTACGATATCGACGACCTCCAGGCCGTCGTCAACGCCAACCTCCAGGAGCGAGCCGAGGAGGGAAAGCGGGCGGTCCGCATCATCGAGGAGGAGTTGGACAAGTTCCGCAGCTGGCTCGCCGCCCAGAGCGTCGTGCCGACGATCAAGCTGCTGCGGGACAAGGTCGAATCGATTCGCGAGCAGGAGCTCTCGCGCACGCTGAACCGGCTGCCCGATCTGACCGACCGGGAGCGGGCGATCATCGAGCAGATGTCGGTGGTGCTCGTCAATAAGATCCTGAATGCGCCGACGCAACGGCTGAAGGGTATGGCGGGCGAGGGGACCGCCGGCGAGGCGATCGCCACGGTCAGCAAACTGTTCGACCTGCCCGGCACCGAGGTTGAACCAGCCTTGAAAGAAGGGAGGGGGTAGGCGTGAGCCCGTTTCTCCCCATTCTGATGGCCGGTTCGGCTGCCCTCTACACGCTGGCCGCGGTCGCACACGTTTTTTACATGTTCCGCCGCGACTTCGACCTGGTGGCCCGCTGGTCGACCCGGGCCGCGTGGCTGGTGCAGACCCTGGGGCTGATCGCCCTGCTCATGCACACTGGGCGCGCACCGGTCCATACGCTCTTTGAGTTTGCCTTTTTCTTCACCTGGCTGATGATGACGAATTACATCGCCATTGAAGTGCTGCGGGACAACCAGGCGGCGGGCTCCTTCCTGATGCCCGTGATCGCTGCCGTCCAGATCGTTTGTGTCGCCCTGCCCAAGCCGGCGCCCGAGCGGATGGCGGCCGAGTTCCCCATCAGCCTGATCGGCTGGCATATCGGGGTGACCATGCTGGGCTACGGCTTCTTTTTCGCTTCGTTCGTGGCGGGAGCGCTCTACCTGCTCCAGGAGCGGAACCTGCGGCTCAAGCGCTGGGGGCCGGTCTACTACCGGGTGCCGTCGTTGGAGACGCTCGACATCTGGGGCGGGCGGTTTGTCTACATTGGCTTCCCGTTGCTGACGATCGGCATGCTCTCAGGGCTCTTCTTCGCCCATGTCACCTGGACGACGTTCTGGCAGGCGGACCTGAAGGTAATCTTCACGATGGCCGTCTGGCTCGTTTACGGGGGCTATCTCCTGATGCGCAAGCTGTGGGGCTGGGGCGGCCGCAAGGCGGCGTGGTGGTCGGTGGCTGGTGTCGTGGGCTTGCTCATCAACTATTTTGTCGTGAATCTGCTTTCGTCGCTGCACAGGTATGGGGTTTAAGGAGGCCGTTTTAGTGCTTTTGGTACGAGTGGCGACCCGGGGATCACTGCTGGCCCTGACGCAGACGGGCTGGGTGATCGACCAGCTCAGGGCGGCCAATCCGGGCGTTGACTTTGAGCTGCAGATCTTCAAGACGGTCGGCGATAAGGTGCTGGATGTCGCCCTCAGTCAGATCGGCGGCAAGGGTCTGTTCACCAAGGAGCTGGAGGATGCGCTGCTGGCCGACAAGGCTGACATCGCCGTTCACAGCCTGAAGGATATGCCGACCGAGTTTCCGGAAGGGCTCATGCTCGGCTGCGTGCCGCAGCGGGAGGATCCGCGGGATGTCGTCATCACGGCCGATGGGACCAAGTTCGCTGACCTGCCCCGAGGCACACTGGTGGGCACTTCAAGCCTGCGGCGCCTGGCCCAGCTGCGGGCCGCTCGGCCCGACCTGGAGTACGGCTCGATCCGCGGCAATGTCGACACCCGGCTCCGCAAGCTCCAGGAGGGGCAGGTCGGGGCGCTGATCATGGCGGCCGCGGGGCTCCACCGGGCGGGCTTTACCGATCGGATCACCGAGTACCTGGAGCCTGACTTCTGCCTGCCGGCGCCGGGGCAGGGCGCTCTGGCGATCGAGATCCGGGAGAACGACCCGGCGATTGCTGAAGTGGTCGGCCGGCTTCATGACAGTGCGGCTGCGGTGACCGTGAGCGCGGAGCGGGCGCTGCTGGCCCGGCTTCAGGGCGGCTGCCAGGTGCCGATCGGGGCGCGTGCGGTGATCGATCGCGGACTCGTGCACCTGGAGGGGCTGATCGCCTCACCCGATGGTGGGCAGGTGATCCGGTATGCGGCTTCAGGCCCCGAGGATGGGGCTGCAGCCCTCGGCGTGCAGGTGGCGGAGTGGCTGCTGGCGCACGGCGGCGATGAGATTCTGGCGAGGTTGAACTAAGCGTTCGGGGAGGGCATTCTTTATGCAGTCTTCTGTAGGGAATCGGGGCAAGGACCCCGTCGCCAAGGGCGGAATGATGCTGGTCCGGCTCGGGTTTCTGATTGCACTGATTATTGGCCTGGGGATCCTGACCGGTGCCTCATGGGCCAGTGCCGCACTCCAGTGGCACATGCTGGCCGGTGTTCTGGTGCTGATCGGGATCTGGACGGCTACCATCCGGCTTGCCACGCAGAAGCGGTCGGGCATGGGGCCGGTGTGGGCCGCAGCGGTGCTGGGCATCGTGGGCGCCGGGCTGGGCTCGGCGGCCATGTCGGGCGCTGTTTCTGGCATCGTGCACATGGTGGTCATGCTGCTGACCATCGGCCTCGCCGAGATGGGCGTGGCCCGGGCCAACAAGGCGTAGCTAGTAGCATTAGCGTTAAATACAGAAGGCACCCTCGAAGTCGAGGGTGCCTTGTTGTTTTGCGCTCATCGACCCCGCCCGGGTCTGTCTATCGCCGCTGGCGATCTAACCTCGCCAGCACGCGCCGGATTACTGCGGATTCGTCATCCAGAGCCCCGCCGTCTTGATGAACACCCGCTGCGGCAGCTTGAGCGCAAAGGTGATTACCTCCGCCACGTCCTCAGGCTGCATCATCCGGTCCTCGTCGCCGATCGGCAGCCCGGCCTTGGCCGCCAGCTCCGTGTTCACCGTGCTAGGCGTGAACGCCGTCACCCGGATGTTCGACTTCCGCACCTCCTGCATGAGCGACTCCGTCATCCCCATAATCCCAAACTTCGAGGCGCTGTAAGCTGAGGTCGTCGCAGCGCCCCGCTCCCCGGACGTCGAAGAGATGTTGATGATGTTGCCGATGTTCTGCTTGAGCATCGTCGGCAGCACCGCATGGGTCACGTAGTAGGTACCCAGCAGGTTCACCCGGATGATGCGCTCCCACTCCTCGGGGTCCATCTCCGCCAGCTTGCCGAACGTCCCTGCGCCCGCATTGTTGATGAGGATATCAACCCGGCCAAGCTGCTCCGTCAGCGTGGCGACCGCACGCTCCACCTCGCTGCGGTTCCCGATATCCGCCGTGGCGAAGAAGACCTTCACCCCATACTTATCCGTCAGCGTGCGCTGGAGTTGCTCAAGATCGGCAGCAGTCCGGGCCACGAGGCCGAGCTGG
>JAQBPS010000479.1 GCA_028287415.1 Bacillota bacterium
GGCAGGGTCGCGGCGCTCTCAGTGGACTCCTTCCCGCTGTAAGCTGAGGGCCGGGATGCAAAGCATCCCGGCCCTCATCCTACCAGTCTGGATCAATCGATCAGATCGTACGCCGGCAGGGTGAGGAACTCGACGAACTCCTCGCCCAGGGCCACCTCCTCAAAGAGGCGGACCGCCTCGGCAAACCGGCCCTGGCTGTAAACCTCACTGCCGATGTTCTCCCGCCACTTCGCTAACTCTTCGGCGGCGAACTCCCGCACCAGCGGGGCCGTGATCTTCGTGCCTTCCTGAAGGTGTGCGCCATGCTTCACCCACTGCCACACCTGGGAGCGGGAGATTTCGGCAGTCGCAGCATCCTCCATCAGATTGAACAGGGCCGCAGCGCCAACCCCACGCAACCAGGACTCGATGTACAGAATCGAGACGAGCACGTTGCTGCGCAGCCCCGCCTCGGTAACCGCCCCGCCGGGCACGGTCACGTCGAGCATCTGCTTTGCGGCAACGCTCACATCCGGACGTTGCTTGTCGACCTGGTTCGGGCGTCCCCCGAGCACCTTGTCGAAGCACTCCATCGCCACAGGCACCAGGTCCGGATGAGCGACCCAGGTGCCATCGCAGCCATCAGCGGCCTCCCGCGTCTTGTCGGCCCGCACGGCGGCCAACGCCTTCTCGGTCACCGCCGGGTCCCGCCGGTTCGGGATGAACGCGCTCATGCCCCCCATGGCGAAGGCGCCCCGCCGGTGACAGGTCTTGATCAGCAGGTCACTGTAGGCCCGCATGAAGGGCACGGTCATGGTCACCTGGCTGCGCTCCGGGAGAATGAAGTCCGGGTTGGTCTGAAACTTCTTCGCGAAGGTGAAAATGTAGTCCCAGCGGCCGGCGTTCAGCCCGGCAATGTGCTCCCGCAGCTCGTACAGGATCTCCTCCATCTCAAAGGCCGCCAGCACGGTCTCGATCAGCACGGTCGCCTTGATCGTGCCGCGGGGCACGCCCACGTAGTCCTGCGCGAAGTTGAAGACGTCGTTCCAGAGGCGGGCCTCCAGGTGGCCCTCCAGCTTCGGCAGATAGAAGTAGGGCCCGCTGTCGTTCGCCAGCAGCCGCTTTGCATTATGGAAGAAGTAGAGCCCGAAGTCGAACAGGCCGCCCGCGGTGGGCGTATCATCGATCAGCAGGTGCTTCTCGGGCAGGTGCCAGCCCCGGGGCCGCACCAGGAGGACCGCCGGATTCTCCTTGAGCTTGTAGGCCTTGCCCTCCGCGCTCTCGAAGTCGATCCGGCGCTCAATGGCGGCGGTCAGGTTCAGTTGCCCCTCGATCAGGTTCGCCCAGGTCGGGGTATTGGCGTCCTCGAAGTCCGCCATGAAGACCTTCGCCCCGGAGTTCAGGGCGTTGATCACCATCTTCCGGTCGGTCGGCCCCGTGATCTCCACCCGCCGGTCCTGCAAGTCAGCAGGGATCCGCGCCACCTGCCAGTCGCCCTCCCGGATCTCCCGGCTCCCGGGCAGAAAATCTGGCAGCACGCCCGTGTTGATCATCGCCTGGCGCTCCATCCGATGCCGGAGCAACTGCTCTCGTGCCGGGTTGAACCGGCGGTGCAGCTCCCGCAGGAACACGAGCGCCTCTGGGGTCAGGACCTGGTCAAAGCCCTCTCCGCTGGTGCCACGGATGTTGATACCCTCCATGAGAGACACCTCCATAGTTGAGCACCTGGTGGTGCTGTGTGGGTTTCTATTTTTTCGCCACGGATTTCACTGATTTCACGGATTCATGCAGAAAATATATATTTCCCTCCGATAATCGGTGTTTGCCTTTAAAATCCGTGCAATCCGTCCAATCCGTGGCCATATAAAACGCTCAACCTACCGCATGGCGCTTGACCTCCGCACACCGCGAAGGCGTAGGAAACAGCTTCCCCGGGTTGCTCAGGTCCTCAGGATCCAGCACCCGCTGCACCGCCGTCTGCACGGCCAGGTCATCCGGGCTGTAGACCAGCACCATGTCCCGCTGCTTCTCAATACCGATGCCGTGCTCACCGGAGATCGACCCACCGACCCGGACACAGGCTGCCAGAATTTCAGAGCCGGCCGCGACCACCCGCTCCACCTCGCCCGGTACCCGCTCGTCGTAGCCGATCAGCGGGTGCAGGTTACCATCCCCCGCATGGAAGACATTGGCGATGATCAGTCCGCTCCGTTTGCTGACCTCAGCGATCTCCAGCAGCACCTCGGTCAGCCGCGACCGGGGAATCACGCCGTCCTGCACGTAGTAGTTCGGCGAAAGCTTCCCCATCGCCCCGAACGCGGTCTTGCGGTTTGCCCACCAGCGGCCCCGCTCCTCCTCCGTCTGCGCGACCCGCACCTCCGTGCAGCCGGCCTGCCGGCAGATCTGCAGAATCGCGTCCGCCTGCTCCTCGAGGCCGGCCTGGAGGCCATCCACCTCAATGATCAGCACCGCCTCCTGCTCCTCCGGGTAGCCCACCGGGAAGTTGCCCCGCTCCACCGCCTTGATCGCCATGCGGTCCATCATCTCAAGGGCGGCGGGGATTATGCCCGCGGCGATCACCCCGGAGACCGCCTCGGACGCCTGCTGTACCGAATCAAACAGGGCGAGCACCGTCTTCACCCCCTGCGGCTTGCGCAGGAGCTTGACCGTGACCTCCGTGACAATGCCCATCGTTCCCTCAGAGCCAATCAGCAGCCCGACCAGGTCGTACCCCGGCGTGTCCAGCGCCTTGCCCCCAAGCGCGAGAATCTCGCCGTCGCACGTGACGTACTTGACTCCCAGCACGTGATTCGTCGTCACCCCGTACTTCAGGCAGTGCGGGCCGCCGGAGTTCTCGGCCACATTCCCGCCGATGGTGCAGGCGGACTGGCTCGACGGGTCGGGTGCGAAGTAGAACCCCTGCTCCTGCACCCGCTGGGTCAGCTTCAGGTTGACATGCCCCGCCTCCACCACCGCCCGGTGGTTGCGCAGGTCCGCCTCGAGCAGCCGGTTCATTCTGGCGAGGCCGATCACCACCTCGCCGCCATGGGGCACCGCCCCGCCGGACAGCCCCGTGCCCGCCCCCCGCGGAATGTACGGGATCTTCGCCCCTGCCAGGACGCGAACCACCTGCGCGACCTCGTCCGTGCAGCCCGGCAGCACCACCATGCGCGGCAGGCGCCGCTCCACGGTGAAGCCGTCACAGTCGTACGCCCGCAGTTCCGACTCCTCGGCGAGCACGAAGCGGGCGCCGACAATGGCTACGAGCGCTGCGGCCAGCTGTTTGTCGTCCATCCGCTCAGCCCCCCTTTCCCGGTTCGGGCCCGTACGCCCGATCCAGAACATCGATAATGTGCAGGACCTCAATATTCAGCCCCCGCTGCTTCGCGCCCAGCCGCAGCTGCATGATGCAGCCGGGATTGGCGCTGACCACGACCGCAGCACGGGTGGACGCCACATTCTCCATTTTCCGCTTCAGCACATCCATGGACATGTCGTACTCGACCAGGTTGTAAATGCCGGCCGAGCCGCAGCAGGTGTCCGACTCCGGCAGCGGCACCAGCGTCAGGCCCGGGACCTGAGCCAGGAGCTTGCGCGGCGCCATGCGCACTCCCTGCCCGTGCGCCAGGTGGCAAGCATCCTGGTAGGTCGCTACGGAAGGCACCGCGTGCGTGGGCGGTACCAGGTCAATCGCTGCGAGGAACTCCGAGATATCCCGCACACGCCCCACAAAATCCCGGGCCTTCTCCTCGTACGCCGTGCCGTGCAGCAGGTGGTGGTATTCCTTGAGCGTCGACCCGCAACCCGCCGCATTGATGATGATGTACTCCGCCCCGGTCGCCAGGAACGTGTCAATGTTCCGCATCGCCAGGGCAACCGCCGTCGCCTCGTCCCCGCCGTGGAGCTGAAGGGCGCCGCAGCAGGTCTGCGCCCGGGGAATGTGCACATCGCAGCCATTGGCGGCCAGGACCCGAACGGAGGCGATGTTGGTCGGGCCGAACATCACGTCCATGACACAGCCGGTGATGAAGGCGACGGTATAGCGACTCTCACCCCGGGCCGGCACGAACTCCGGCAGGGCGTCCCGCCCGAACGTGTCGGGGATGACACTCACATCGGCCATGGCAGCGACCGGCCTGGGCATCAGCTTCATCAGACCGCTGGCCGCAGCGAACCGGTCGAGCTTCAGCCGCTGCGTCAGCCGGATCGTACGGGCCAGGGCCCGCAGCCGCGACGGATGCGGGAAGAGCCCCCGGAAAAAGAGGCTCCGCAGGGAGCGCTCCCAGAAGCCCCGCTGCCGGCCCGCCTCCAGCTTCGCCCGGGCATCCTCGATGATCGCGCCATACTGCACACCCGACGGGCAGGCGGACTCGCACGCCCGGCAGCCCAGGCACAGATCGAGGTGCTCGATCACCTTGGGTGTGGGCTGAATCACCCCGAGATCCAGGTTGCGGATCAGGTGGATGCGGCCCCGGGGGGAGTCATCCTCAATGCCGAGCTCCCGGTAGGTCGGGCAGGCCTCGAGGCAGAGGCCGCAATGAACGCAGGTGTCTACCGCCCCTTTGGCGCGCTCGCCCAGGCTGAAGAGATTCATGCTCAGATCCCCC
>JAQBPS010000386.1 GCA_028287415.1 Bacillota bacterium
GCGGCCGGCACGCAAAGCAATGTGGCATAGACAAAGGCGAAGTACGCCTGTAGGTAGGGCACAAAGGCCGGGTGGAAGAGATAGCTGGCCCGCTGGGTGTCGACATGTGCGGAGATGACCAGCCGCCGCTGGGGGGCGGCCGACCCGGCGGGCGACCGGGCCACCACGTTCTGGGACGGGTACCGCGGCAGCAGCAGGTCGAGATCGATCCGGCTGCTGCCGAGCATCTCCCCGACCAGGGGGATCAACAGGAGTGCGCAGAGCAGCAGGCCGATCCAGGGGTACCACCTGCCGGCCAGCGCGGCAAAAAGGAAGCCGCCCGCCACCACCGCTGGCCCTGAATAGAGCGTGTCCCGCGGCGTTGCGAACGGCTGAATGGTCACATGATAGCCCATGAGCGCGAGCCAGTCCCTTGTCAGTTGTCCGGCTGCCGCCTCCCCGGCCGTGGCCGAGCCCCGGTGCGAAAAGCTTGTCAGCCGCTCCAGGTACGCCCATGCGCGGTCCATGCGCCATGGCCTCCCCTCTTAACTCTCAGCCAGCGGAAGCGTGAAGCTAAACACGGCGCCCTTTCCGGGCTCCGCCTCGACCGCAACGGCACCGCCCATGCGCTCCACCGTCTGCTTGACAATCGCCAGGCCGAGCCCCGTGCCGCTCCCCGGCTTCAGCGTACGGGCCGGATCCACCTTGTAGAACCGCTCCCAGATATACGGCAGATGCTCTGCCGGGATGCCGGGACCCGAATCCGCCACAATCACCCGCAGCATCTGCTCTTCCGTGCGGGCAAAGAGGCGGATGCTCCCGCCCTCCGGCGTAAAGCGGACGGCGTTGTCCAGGAGGTTCAGCACCACCTGCTCCACCTTGTCAAAGTCGCCCACCACCCGCACGTTCGGCGGGTCCACCAGCAAGTCCAGGCCCGCACTCAGGCACCGCTGCGCCATCTTCTCGTAAATGCTTTCAAAGACGGGCCCGAGCGAGAACTCATCCCGGGCCAGCTGGACCAGACCGGAGTCAAGCCGGGTCAGATCGATTACTTCATGGGACAGGCGACGGAGCCGTTCCATCTCCGAGAGCATCGCCACGAGATAACGGTGCCGCTTGTCCTCCGGAATCACCCCGTCCACCAGCGCCTCCAGCGTCGCCGAGAGCGATGCGAGCGGTCCCCGCAGTTCGTGGGAGACGTTGGCGACAAAGCTCTGCTGAAGCCGCCGGAACTGGGCCTCGGCCGTCACGTCCTGCAGGACGGCCACCGCTCCGTACCGGCTCAGTTCGGTGTAGACCGGCGAGACCAGGGCATCAATCTCGATATCGCCCTGCCGGAACACGGTCCGCTCCGGCGTATATTGGCCGTGCGCCAGCGCACTCTCGAGCATCAGGCTGAGCGGCTCGGGCAGCCCCAGATTTGCCAGGGACCGCCCGGGTTCGGGCGCCTCCGCGATGTTCAGCAGCTGCAGCGCCGCCTGGTTGACGAAGACAAGCTGCCAGTCCTCATCCACGGCGAGCACGCCTTCGCCCATGTGCTCCACGAGCGAGTGCAGCTTCTGGCTCCGGCTCTCCTCCAGGCGCTGACGTTCAATCGCGATGGCGGCGATCCGGGCAGCAATGCCCGCCAGCCGCAGATCCTCAGCGGTGGGCGTGCGCGGCTCGCGGTACAGGAGGGTGATCGTGCCCCGCACCTCATTGTTTGCCGCCGTGATTGGCGCCGACCAGCCGGCGTGCAGCCCGTGGCTGAGTGCGAGTTCCCGGGACGCATCCCACAGCGGATCGGTGGCGATATCCTCGGTGATCACCACCTCCTTGCGGCAGATGGCGGCGCCGCAGGTGCGCACATCCGGCCCGGCCGGGAACACCCCGAGCGGCCGCCAGAAGCTCTCCGGCAGCGTGGGCGCCGCCGCGTAGCGCAGGTGCGTCCCCTGCTCATCCAGCAGGACCACCGCGCAGTGGCAGCCGCCGATCCGCTCCTCCACGAACCGTGCAAGTGTGTGGAGAATTGTGTCGAGCGGCTCGCCGGTGGCGATCTGCTCCAGCACGCCCTGCTGGCTCACCAGCAGGGACTCATTCGCCCGCAGGGCCTCCTCCATGCGCTTACGTTCCGTGATCTCCGTGATCACCCCGCCGACGCCGATCAGGGCGCCGTCCCGCAGCCGGACCGGGTAGATGCTCGTCATCCAGTGGCGAACGGTGTCCGGCGCGGCGGCGGTCGTCCCGCCGTGTTCCCAGTTCACCACCGCCTCCCCGGATTCAAAGACCGAGCGCACCATGGGTTCCAGATCATCCGCGAGCGCTGGGGTCACGTCCCGGATGGTGCGTCCCAGATGCTCCGCCAACGGCACGCCATTCATGCTGGCAAGCGCATTGTTCACACGCAGGTACCGGAGTTCCCTGTCAAAGAAGGAGAAGCCGACGGGAGCGCTCGCAAGCAGTGTGTTCAGTAATGCGAGGCTCTCCTGCGCCTCGGTGTACAGGAGTGCGTTGTCGATCGCCATGGCGACCCGGCTCGCCAGGTCCTCCGCCAGGGCCAGATCCTCGGGGCCGTACCGACGCGCTGACTCGGTGATGCCCAGGGCGAGAATGCCCAGGCCCCGCCCATGTGCGATCAGCGGTACGACAATCAATGACAGCGTGCCAAACTCCGCCAGCATCCGCCGCTGTTCGTCATCAACACTGGTCCGGTTGAAGAAGCCCTCCGGCACGTCTGCAACCATGAACGACTCCCCGGTGCGCAGCAGCTTGCCGTAGCCGCCAGGCCCGTCGTTCTGCGGCGGGTAGCGCCGGTACAGTTCGGCCAGCCGCCGGTCCTTCTGGGGCACCCCATGGAACGATACCGTCTGGCGGAGCGTTCCGGCCTGTACATCGACAAGGCAGTAATCAGCCAGGAAGGGGACAGGCAGCCAGGAGACCCCGTCAAGCGTTTCGGACAGGTCCAGCGAGGCGGTCAGCAGCGAAGCCGCATCCGCACGGAATGCCTCCCGCTGCCGGGAGGCCCGCTCCGCCGCGAGCAGCCGGGCACGTTCGCCCTCGACGCTCATGCGCTGGAGGAACAGCCCGATCTGGCCGCCAATCGCTTCCATCGACTGCAGCAGACCCGGATCGCTC
>JAQBPS010000545.1 GCA_028287415.1 Bacillota bacterium
CGGCTCGGCGAATCTGTCCGGCATGAAAGAGCATCTGCTCGGTTGTCGTCGTCTTGCCTGCGTCTACATGAGCCAGTAACCCAATGTTGCGGATGCGGGATCGGTCAGCATGGATGAAGGCCCTATCACCTCCGGAAATCTACTACCCCCCCAGTATAGGGACGGGTCGACCCGGGAGGTAGGGTAAGAAATGGATGGACAGATTCTTTCCGCGGTACGCTGGCCCCCGCGGTGCCCGGAGTGGCAGGGTCGTCATCGAATCCACGGGTTCGGGGCTGGCAGAGATTGATCTATTCGTTATACACAACCAGCCGCTGAGTGCGTGGGAGTTGCAAATGCCCGATGCGCCAGGGGTGGGGAGCACTCGCATCAACGTAAGTGTTCAATTCTCCCCCGATGTTCGGGGCATTGAGGCGGATAACGGAATCCTGTTGCGCGACGGAAGCCAGGAGCCGATGTGGATGGTGCTGTCCAGTCTCGCAACTGCAGTGCTGGCCCTGGCGTTGTCAGGCTATGTGCTGTGGCGGAGCCGTCGCAGACCACCCTTGTACAGTCCTCCGTCAATTCCTTGAAAGATGCTCCCTGGCGGACAGAGGTTCTGTCCAGCCCTGAAAGGTGGTACTCCTGTGTCCAGCATCATCGATAAAGTGGCTTGGGTTCACATTGGCAACGGGCGCGTGCTTTGTGCGCGGTCCAGGGGGAAAGACAGCTACTACCTGCCGGGCGGAAAACGGGAACCGGGAGAAACCGACAAAGAGACCCTTGTGCGCGAAATTGAGGAGGAGTTGTCCGTTCGGCTGAAGACAGAGACGATCGCCTACTTCGGCTCGTTCGAAGCGCAGGCTCACGGCAAGTCGGAAGGCATCGTCGTGAAGATGACTTGCTATACGGCGGATTACGGAGGGACGCTGACGCCGGCTTCGGAAATCAACGAGATTGCCTGGTTGGCCTACGCAGATCGGGAAAGGGTATCCCCCGTCGTTCAAATCATCTTTGATCGCCTAAAGGACATGAAGCTGCTAGACGCCTAAGTCAAACCGCATTGGTCGTCGCTCATAACGGCACGCCGTGCCCGAAAGCGGGTTCACGTGATCGTTCCATTAGGAGGTGGATCGTATGGATATTGGTGTTGGCGAGATTACGATCGTCCTGGTCGCACTCATTCCCGTTGTTGCTGTAGTTTACCTGTTCCGCCGGTCCAGGGGTGGGAGGTAGCGCGCTGCACCGGGGTCGGATGGGTGAGTTGAAAAATTTGGATGGTGCAATAAAATATATTTTTGTCCGAATCCGTGTAAGCCGTGCAATCCGTGGCTATAAAAATGTCCGGAAAACCCCAGTTGTGTTGTGCAGCCTTTTATATGGCCACGGATTTCACAGGTTACACTGATTTTAAAGACAAACACAGATGGTGCAATAAAATATATTAACAATGCATTTATGTCCAAATCCGTGTAAGCCGTTTTTGATCAGTGTTTTTCCACCTAACCCGTGAAATCCGTGGTCATTAATAAAGACCCAACACCCGCCGCCCCTCCAACCGCAACTGCCCACTGGCGAACAACCGTACCGCCTCAGGATAAATCCGATGCTCCTCCACAAGGATACGCTCACTCAACGACGCTACCGTATCATCCTCAAGTACCGGCACAGCAGCCTGCATCACAATGGGCCCCTCATCCATCCCCTCGGTCACGAAGTGCACCGTGCACCCAGCCACCTTGACGCCGTGGGCGAGTGCCTGCGCCTGGGCATCCAGGCCCGGGAAGGCCGGCAGCAGCGACGGATGGATGTTCAGCATCCGCCCCGGGTATGCCTCCAGCAGGGGCTTGCGCACGATTCGCATGTAGCCCGCCAGGCAGACCAGGTCAATCGCCCGTGCTTTCAGGGTCTCCGCAAGCGCCATATTATAAGCGTTCCTGCCGCCATATGTAGCGGGGTCCAGGAAGATCGCCGCGACGCCCGCCTGCCTCGCCCGCTCCAAAGCGTACGCATCCGCCTTGTCCGAGAGCACGACCGCGACCTCACCGTCGATCCGCCCCTCACCGCAGGCGTCGAGCAACGCCTGCAGATTGGAGCCCCGCCCCGAGGCCAGCACGCCAATGCGAATCATCGGGTGACCGCCACGCCCGGCTCCCCGGCGATGATCTCGCCGACAATCCAGGCCTGCTCGCCCAGGACACCGGCCTCCGCCACCAGCGCTTCGGCCTGTGCGGCGGGCACCGCCAGCACCATGCCGATGCCCAGGTTGAAGGTCGACGCCATCTCCTCGGGCGCGACCGGCCCCAGCTGCTCAATCAGCCTGAAGAGCGGCGGGACCGGCCACGTACCAGACTTCAGCACCGCCCGGACGCCATCCTTCAGCATACGGGGGATATTCTCATGGAAGCCACCCCCGGTGATGTTCGCCGCGCCATGAATCGCGAACCGTTCGTATAGCGACAGGAACGACTTCACATAGATCCGGGTCGGCGTCATCATCGCCTCGATCACCGTCTGCCCGCCCAGTTCCGCCGGTCGGTCCTGCGGATCGAACGCGCCGCCGTCCGCCTTCAGCAGCACCCGGCGGGCCAGGGAATAGCCGTTCGAGTGCAGCCCGCTGGCGGCCAGGGCGACCAGCTTGTCGCCCGCGGCCACGTGCTCGCCGGTCAGAATCCGATCCCGGTTGACGATGCCGACTGCGAAGCCCGCCATGTCGTACTCGCCGGCCGCGTACATGCCCGGCAGCTCAGCCGTTTCGCCACCGACCAGAGCGCACCCCGCCTGAAGGCAGCCGTCAGCGATGCCCTTGACGACCTGCTCCAGCACGCCCAGGTCCTTCTCCGCAATGCCGATGTAGTCGAGGAAGAGGAGCGGCTCGGCGCCCTGGCAGATGATGTCGTTGACGCACATCGCCACCAGGTCCTGGCCCACCGTGTCGTGCTTACCCGACAGGAAGGCCAGCTTCAGCTTCGTGCCGACCCCGTCCGTGCCGCTCACCAGCACCGGGTCGGGGTACTTCTTGAGGTCCGGCGCAAAGAAGCCGCCGAACGCGCCGATGTTGCTCAGCATGCCGGCCCGGGCCGTGCGGCCCGTGTGGTCGGCAATGCGCTTCACCAGCTCGTAGTGCCGTTCCCGATTGACGCCGGTATCCGCATAGGTCAAGGGCGTCTCAGTCATCGCCGTCCTTGCCCCCTTCAAATGCGAATTTGTCCACGTTCTCCAGGACGGGCACCGGGTAGTCGGCGGTAAAGCAAGCGAGGCAGAAGCTGTGGCCGCCATCCGTCCGCGCGCCTACAGCCTTGATCATGCCGTCCACGGAAAGGTAGTTCAGGCTGTCCGCCCCGATCTCATCCCGGATCGCATCCACCTCGCGGCCCTTGGCCACCAGGTCCTTGACCCGTGTGGTGTCGATGCCGTAGTGGCAGGCATTTCGGTAGGGCGGCGAAGAGATCCGCATGTGGACCTCGCGGGCGCCCGCCTCCCGCAGCAGTGCGACCAGGTGGCGTGAGGTTGTGCCGCGGACGATCGAATCGTCCACGAGGACCACCCGCTTGCCCTCGATCACCTTGCGGAGCGGGTTCAGCTTGAGCTTCAGCGCCGCCTCCCGCTTGAGCTGCGAGGGCAGAATGAACGTCCGGGCGATGTAGCGGTTCTTGATCAGGCCGACCTCGTAGGGGATGCCGGATTCCTCGGCGTACCCCGTGGCGGCTGAAATCGAGCTGTCCGGCACGCCAATGACGATATCGGCCTCGGCGGGCGCCTCCCGCGCCAGTTCCCGGCCCATCTCCTTGCGGACGGCATGCATGTTCACGCCCTCAAGCTGGCTGTCGGGGCGGGCGAAGTAGATAAACTCGAACATGCAGGGCCTGGCCTCCGCGGCCTTGACCGCCGTTTTCGACCGGATTACCCCGCCCTTGGAGATCGAGAGCAGTTCGCCGGGCGCCACCTCCCGCACGAACTCGGCGCCGACCGTATCAAAGGCGCACGACTCGGAGGCGACTACCCAGCAGTCGCCCAGGCGGCCAAGCTGGAGCGGCCGGATGCCATGGGGATCCCGGACGGCGATCAGCTTGTCCTCGGAAAGGATCAGCAGCGCATAGCCGCCGTGGACCTGGTTGATCGCGTGAATCACGCTCTCCTCCAGGCTCTCCTTGCGCGCCCGGACGATCAGGTGGGCGAGCACTTCCGTATCAACCGAAGTGGAGAAGATCGCGCCCTCATCCTCCAGGCGGTCACGAATCGGGTCGGCATCGACAAGGTTGCCGTTATGCGCCAGCGCCAGGCTGCCCTTCCGGGAATTGACGAGGATTGGCTGGGCGTTGGCCAGGTTCGAGGAGCCAGTGGTGGAGTAGCGCACATGGCCGATGGCGATGTGGCCCTTCAGCTTGTCCAGGGTGGCCGGCTGGTCGAACACGTCGTTGACCAGGCCCATCCCCTTGTGCATCGTGAGCGCCTCGCCGTCCGATGCGACAATCCCGGCACTCTCCTGCCCGCGGTGCTGAAGAGCGATCAGCCCATGGTGTGTGATGCCTGCCGCCTCCGGATGCCCGTAGATGCCGAACACGCCGCACTCGTCGATGGGCCCCTTGTCGGGGTGGGTGGCTATGCCCCAGCGGTAAGGGCGCATGGCTAAGGCTAGATCTCGGTGGTCATCCACTGCGGTAGCGCCTCCTTCCAGGCCTTCGTCATCTCATCGATAGTGATGTCGATCAGCGTCTGGCGCCGGAAAATAAACTCGGATTCAACACCGGGGGACAGAGCGGTCAGGCTGAACCTGCCAGAGTCGTTCGTATCGCCCACCAGCCGGTGGGGAATGCCATGCTGGATCATGATCGCCCGCAGCCGCAGCACGTTGTCGCGGTTGCAGGTGATGATGATCCGGCCCTGGCTCTCGCCGAAGACATTGCCATCCAGCCGGCCCTCGTTGGCGAAAATGCTCGCCTGGCAGCCTCGGGCTGCCGGACGGGCGGCGATCGCCATTTCGGCCAGCGCGACGGCGACCCCGCCCTCAGCGACGTCGTGGGCGGCGGTGAGCACGCCCTCGTGGATGGCGGTCAGGACCGCCTGATGCAGCTTCTTCTCGAAGGCCAGGTCCAGTTCGGGGGCATCGCCGGCCACCTGGCCGTGGATCAGCTTCAGGTACTCAGAGCCGCCCAGCTCATCCTTCGTGTTGCCAAGGAGGATGATCACGTCGCCGGGGTTCTGGAAGCCCAGAGTCATGCGGTTGTTGAGGTTCTCATGGACCGCAACCATGCCGATGGTCGGGGTCGGGTAGATCGCCTCGCCCGCCGTCTCGTTGTAGAAGGAGACATTGCCGCCGGTCACGGGCGTGCCGAGGGCCTCGCAGGCCTCAGCGATGCCCGCCACGGCCTGCTCGAACGTCCAGAAGATCTCCGGCTTCTCGGGGTTGCCGAAGTTCAGGTTATTCGTGATTGCGGCCGGGTTGGCGCCGGTCACCACGCAGTTGCGGGCGGCCTCGGCCACGGCGATGGCGGCGCCCCGCTTCGGATTCAGGTAGACGAAGCGGGCGTTGCAGTCGATCTTCGCAGCGATGCCGATGTCGGCACCGGTTTGGGCGTCGGTGGCGGTGGCGGCCCGCACGGAGCCGGTGCCAGCCGCTGCGGCGCCATGGACACCGGGCTTGGCGGCGGACCGCACCCGCAGCAGGGCCGCATCGCCGCCGGGGTGAATCACGGTGCCGAGCAGCACCATGTGATCATACTGCCGGTAAATCCACTCGCGACTACCGATGTTCGGGCTGTTCAGCAGCTTGAGCAGAACGGCGTTCCAGTCCTCCGGCTCGGGGAGGGCGCTGAAGTCAAACGCACGGAGCTTCGCCAGGTACGCGGGTTCCTGGCTGGCGGGGTGGTACAACGGGGCCTCATCGGCCAAGGCGTGGGCCGGCGCCTCAGCGACCACCTCATCGCCATCCATCACCCGGAGCATGCCATCGTCCGTGACATGGCCGATCACGGCGGAAAGCAGGCCCCACTTGTCGAAGATCGCCTCCACTTCGGGCTCACGGCCCTTGGCGACGCAGACCAGCATGCGCTCCTGGGACTCGGAGAGCAAGAACTCCCAGGCCTGCATGTTCTCCTCACGGGCGGGCACCTTGCGCACATCCATTTCAAGGCCGACATCGCCGCGGGCGGCCATCTCGCACGCGGAGGAGATCAGGCCGGCGGCGCCCATGTCCTGGATGCCGACGACGGCGTCGCTCTCGAAGAGCTCCAGGCAGGCCTCCAGCAGCAGCTTCTCCATGAA
>JAQBPS010000547.1 GCA_028287415.1 Bacillota bacterium
CTGCGAGTCACGATCCTGCACAACCGCTACAACTAACTTCATCGTGTGCTACCTCCTGCATGATCAATCGTGATTCAGTATCTATTGTAGCACTTATCCTTGCAGGGCAACCCTGCGGATCGCGGCCGGGTTCAGCCCGTCCAGACCTAAAGCGGCGAGGTTGCGGCCCTCGGCCCGGTAATCGCAGTCGTTCAGGACCGATGCCTGGCTGATCAGCGAGTCGAGGGCGGGGCACGGAATCCCGGCAACGGCGCCAAGTTCGGCCAGCGGGACGAGCCCGGCGGGCACATCCTCCTCGAGATAGCGGTGACGGAACCCGGTCGGAGCAGGCATCTCCTGATAGGCGGGGATTGCCGCAAGCAGCCGGGCGAGGTCCTGCTCCTCCTGCCCGAAGGCGGCCCTCAGCCAGTCCTCCAGGCCGGGGGTGGCGATGCCATATGCCGCAGCGATGGCCACGCGCTCAGCATCCACCGCGAGCATCATCTTGACGACGGCGGGCGTAATGCCCTCGCTATAAAAGCGGAAGCTGTGCATGCCATCCTCAATGCGGCTGGCGTTGAGCAGGGTGATCACGGGATGCATGATCGCCGCCATGCTGCCGAAGGATGTCTCCAGCACGGACGCCGCAGGCGTCAACATGGGCAGCAGCGGCAGGCAGCGCTCCAGCAATTCCGCCGTCCGACTGGCGGGCAGAGCCGCCACGGTCACATGCGACTTCACGCCCAGAATTTTTGTCATACCAGGGCCGGTCATACGGCTGGCAAGCGGCGATGTCTGCGTCTCGCCGACGATCACATCGGCTGTGCAGCCTGCCTGCATCAACTCACGGCGGAATTCAAGAGCGCCGCCCGTCCGGCCCGGGGCCAGCAGAATCACCTGTCCGTCCGTCAGGTACGGGGCACAACTGCGGGCGAGCTCCCGATGATTGTTGGCGGGCACCGCCACCACCACGACCGCCGCCCCGTCCAATACCTGGGCAATGCTGGCGCTCACCCGGGCGGGGCGGACCAGCGTATCGTCAAGCCGGATGCCGCCCAGGGCGATTACGGCCTGGATCGGCGCCAGCGTCCGGTTCCACAGGTGGACCGTTGCGCCCGCCTGGGCCACGTAACCTGCAAGGGCCAGGCCACCGTGGCCTGCGCCCAGCACGGCTGTGACCGGGAGTTCGTGCTGCTTAAGGGCCTCATCATCAAGCGCTGATTGCGCATATTCCTGCTGCACGGAGTCACCCTGAGGGGTAACCAGAGCCATGCGGCTCCCTCCTTGTGCGAATTAATGAGCCTGAGCCTGGCAAACAAAATAAAAAGACACCCCGAGAGCGGGGTGTCTGTGCGCGCCAGACTACGACCGCGCCTCCTCATACAACGCCTGCGAGGTTAGCTGACGGGCTCGGGCTGATTGAGTTGCCCTATCTGACGGGAGTACTCCCGGCAGAATACGCCCCTGCCCTCCGGATTCGACTGCGCAATGGCAGCGTCCGGCCGGGCCAGCGCAGAAAGTCTGCGCTGTGTGGTTCCCCCGCTCTCCCATATAGAGTGGGAGACTCGGCGATCCAGGCGGTTCACCATAATGGTGACCAGTGTTATTCGGTTGTACAACTATCATATGCCGCACCGGAGGGTTCGTCAATCGCAAATGACACAAAGCTGTTAGAAAAAGTTTCAACTTGAGCAGTTATACCCTACCCCCCAACGTTGGCAGCGGTTTGCGCCGGGCTCACTCCCTGGCGCCCGGCCCGGGCGAACAGGGGCAGCGCCTGCACGAGGGCGGCGGCGGCGGTCGGGGGCAGCTAGTGGGGAGAATCGGTTGACGGATTCTTTCCATCCGGTATGCTGGAAGGGTAGGGTTTCACGGACTGTGGAGGAGGGTTCCGATGGATTCGAACCGGCGACTGGTCTACAGCACGGATCCCAGGGAAAACCAGCGCTGTCCCCGGTGTCAGCAGCTGGTCGCTGCCTGCGTCTGTGCGCCGGACGAGGCCGTGCCCGCGACAGTGACGGTCAAGCTACGCCTGGAGAAGGGCGGCCGGGGCGGCAAGGAAGTGACCGTGCTGTACGACCTGCCCCGCAACCCGGCCTTTCTCAAGGAGCTGGCGGGGAAACTGAAGCGGCTGTGCGGCACGGGCGGCACGGCCAAGGATGAAGCGGTGGAGCTTCAGGGCGACCACCGTGAGCGGCTGCGGCAGGCACTGCCTGCGCTCGGATACAAGGTGAAAGGCTAACGGCCGGAGGGGGGCGACGTCGATGCATCAGCGCCTGCAAGGCCTCCAGTGGCTCTTCCTGGACCCGTCCGTTCTGCTGAACGAGAACGATACCGACCGGGAAGCGCGGCGGCAGATCGCAGCAGCCCTCAGCCAAAGAGGGCGCCCTGTGGGGCAGGAGGCCGTGGAGCGCGCCTGGATGCAGGCGATTGCCGCCACCCGGCCGGTCCACCCGCTGCGCGGGGCGGTCCGGCTCCTTGCCCCCGACCCGGCAACGGGTACTGCCATCATCGACGAGGTGATCCGCAGCACGCGCAACCTGGACGCCCTCTTCGCCGGGGTGCAGATCGCGCTCCACGCCCTGGAGGGCCAGGTAAAGCTGGGCGTGATCGGGCCGTACCGCCTGCCTGGCACGCGTGCCAGGCTGGATCGATACCACCTGCAATTCCCCGTGGTGGCGCTGAGCGATGAGCAGAACTTGTCGCACCTGGTCGACGCGGCGGGAAAAACCGACCCCGCTCTGTTCGTGTGGGCCTTGCGCAAGGCGGGGTGTCCGGCGGGCCAGGCGGCCTTCGCCAGCGACCGGGTCGACCTGGGCCTGGCCCCGGCCAAGGCCGCCGGCATGGTCACGATCTGGCTGCGGCAGACGAACCACAAGCTCCGGTATCCTCGCCATGCGCTCGAAACCCCGGATCTGACCCTCAACTCCCTCAGTGATCTGGCCCGTTAGGCGGTGCGGATATGCGCATTGCGGTCTTTTCCGACGTGCACGGAAACCTGCCTGCGCTCACTAGCGTACTGCGTGACATTGGGCAGCGAGGCGTGGCTGCTGTGGTATGCCTCGGTGATCTGGCATACAAGGGCCCCTTACCAGGCGAATGTGTCCAGCTGCTACGCAGCCTGGGCATCCCTTGTGTTTACGGCAATACCGATGTTGCACTGCTCAGCGTCACCGCTGGGGCCCGGGCCTTGCCTGCAAGTCGTGCGGTACGTGCCGCAGAAGTTCCATATCTCAAGTGGCATGTGGACCGCTTATGATCGCAGCAGTCGCGCCCGCAACCGTGGCAGCATTGGCAGTGGCGGTAAAGCCCTGAATGCCCGCGCCGTTGATCGCCGCAGCAAGGGCTGCCGCATCGCCGTTCGTGGACGCGCCGAGGGAGATCGAATTTCCGTTAACGACGA
>JAQBPS010000561.1 GCA_028287415.1 Bacillota bacterium
GGATTGACTGGAACGACGACCTGACTCGCCACGCGGCGACCCTGGAAGCAATGGTCGCAACCCTTGCCTGGCGGGGACCTGACGCCAGCGGGATCTGGCTCTCACCCCACGCCGCCCTGGGCCACCGGCGCCTCACGGTAGACGACCCCGCAGGCGGCGCCCAGCCCATGACCCGCAGCCGCGGGGCGCGTTCCTATACAATTGTGTATAACGGCGAGCTGTATAACACTGCGGAGTTGCGCCGGGAGCTGGAGGCCCGGGACCATGCCTTCCAGAGCCGCTCCGACACGGAAGCGTTGCTGCGGGCATTTATCGAATGGGGACCGGACTGTGTGGAACGGCTGAACGGCATCTTCGCTTTTGCGGTCTGGGACGAGGCGGAGCAGCGCCTCTTCCTGGCCCGGGACCGGCTGGGTGTAAAACCCCTGTTCTATGCCCAGCGGGGGCGCAGCTTCCTCTTCGGCTCAGAGCTGAAGGCCCTGCTGGCCAACCCACTGGTCGCGCCCGTCCTGGATGACGACGGACTCATGGAGGTCTTAGCCCTGGGACCGTCACGCACACCGGGGCATGGCGTCTACTGGGGCGTTGCTGAGGTCCGGCCCGGGTGGTGGCTGCTGCATGACCGCAGCGGTACCCGGCATCAGCAATATTGGGCGCTGGAAAGCCGCCCCCATACGGATGACCTGCCGACCACGATCGCGACCGTGCGCGACCTGCTGACCGATGCGATCGAACGGCAGCTCATCTCCGACGTGCCGATCGCCACCCTGCTGTCCGGCGGCCTTGACTCGAGTGTGATCACCGCGGTCGCCGCCCGGGCGTTTGCGGCCGAGGGCCGGGGGCCGCTGCACACCTGGTCGATCGACTACCGGGACAACGACCGGTACTTTCAGGCCAGCGAGTTCCAGCCCAACGCCGACGCACCCTGGATCCATCGTGTCTCCGAAACCCTGAATACCCGGCACCACCCGGTCGTCATCGATACGCCGGAACTGGTGGCAGCGCTCGGTGCGGCGGTGCGGGCACGGGATCTGCCCGGCATGGCCGATGTGGATGCGTCCCTGCTGCTGTTCTGCCAGGCGATCAAGCAAGCGGTGACGGTGGTGCTCTCGGGGGAGTGCGCTGATGAAATCTTCGGCGGCTACCCCTGGTTCCATAGCCCGGAGGCCCTGAACGGCGGGAGTTTCCCGTGGATCCGCATGACCCGGGAGCGGACCGCCCTGCTGGCGCCGGGCTTGCGCGAACGGCTGCCGACCGAGGCGTATGTGGCCGACCGCTACCACCAGACCCTGGCCGAAGTGCCGCAACTGCCCGGCGAGGAGCCGCTCGAAGCCCGCCGGCGTGAGATGTTCTACCTGAACCTGACATGGTTCATGGCGACCCTGCTCGACCGAAAGGATCGGATGAGCATGGCCACCGGGCTGGAGGCGCGCGTCCCCTTCTGCGACCACCGGATTGTCGAGTATGTCTGGAACATTCCCTGGGCGATGAAGATGGCCGGAGACCGCGAGAAGGGCATTGTCCGCCTGGCGATGGCAGAACTGCTGCCGGCGGATGTGCTGCACCGCAAGAAGAGCCCCTACCCCAAGACCCACAACCCGGCGTACCTGCGGGCCGTGCGGACTGCGCTCCTGACCATCCTGGCGGATCCGGCGGCGCCCCTGCACCAGGTGATCGATGCGGCGGCGGTGCGGCGCCTGGCCGAGGGCGAGGCCCCGGCGAGTGGCATGCCCTGGTTCGGCCAGCTGATGAGTCTGCCCCAGCTGTTCGCCTTTCTGATCCAGGTCGACACCTGGCTCCGGGTGTACAACGTGCGCATCGGGTAGATCGTTCAACACAAAAGCGCGCCAGTCAGCAGGACGGGTACCAGCCCGATCACGAAGACTATCATCAGCAATCATCCAAGCTACTCGACCAGGAGGCCTCCCATGCTCACCCTTGTGTTCCGCAAACTAGCAGCGGCTGAATCGGCAGAGCTCACGCTCGATCGTCTGGCAGAGGAGACCGCCACCATGCTGTCCGACCTGACCCAGGCGCAGATGGTAACCACCGTCACGCCTGTCCTCGCGCCGGACGGCACCGAGGTGGCGCGCCATCTGCGGTGGCACACCTATGGCACCCGGGACCGGCTCGTCCTGGAGACCACCTGGCACATCCAGGAGCGCTTCATGGTGTTTGATGCGATCCGGGCCGCCGTGGACTATCACAGGTTCACGGCGATCTGGGCGATCTGCCAGCAGGCGGCCAGGTGCGGCTACCCCTGGGCAGGGGCCTGGTGGGGCGGGGACGCCGACCCTGTGCTCGACAACCTCTGGTTCCATGACGCCAAGGAGCTGTTTGAAATGAGCGACGACCCGGCGATGCCGCCCATGGGGCGGCGGGAACTCCCGGGCGGCGTGGTGCTGGAATGGCTGCATCCGTCGGTGCGCATCATGAAGCGGCTCGTTTATTTCGCCGAGGACGTGAAGATCGACTGGGAGTCCCTGATCATCGAGGATCTGATGACGGACACGGAGGTCACCTACCTGGAACTCCGGGAGGGCCGCAACACGGTTGGGCTCGCGCGGGTAATCCGCGAAACGTACCTGCCCGGGCAGGACGGTTACGACCCCCGCTCGCCCCGCCCGGCGGTGGAGTTCGACATCGAGTCGTTCGAGGTCCACCCGGAGCACCAGGGCAGGGGCTACGGCTCCATCCTCGTCAGCGAGGTACAGCGGCTGCGCCGCCCCGTGTCCACGCTGGATACGTACCGCCGGGCGGAGCCGTTCTGGGAGCGCATGGGCTTTGCGCACAACCCCCGGCGGTCATCGCGGGAGGACTCGAACATTTTCGAGTGGAGCCCGCCGATGGGGGAGCCGGTGAAGAGCCGGACTGAGGAGGACGAATAAGCGCGGGCATATTTATGGCCACGGATTTCACGGATTGCGCGGACTTCCGGAGCCTGGGTTGGATTTTACCTTGGGCGGCGATCTGTGAGGTCGGGACTTGGGTGTTTTTATATATATAAAACACTTTAGTCCCGACCTTCCAGATTCTGGTCCAACTGAAATCCGTCTTGGGCTCCGGAAATCCGCGTCATCCGCGCACTCCGCGTCAAAATAAATGCCCGAAAAACTAATGCGGATTACTTATGGGACCATCTGAAAGGTAAGGACTCAGGTGTTCAAATAAATATTTAAATACCCCAGTCCCGACCTCACAGATATTGGCCCCACTAAAATCCACTTGGGCTCCGGAAATCCGCGTCATCCGCGCACTCCGCGTCAAAATAAATGCCCGAAAAACTAATGCGGATTACTTATGGGA
>JAQBPS010000570.1 GCA_028287415.1 Bacillota bacterium
TCGGCGACGAAATTCTTGCTGCCCTTGATCACGGAGGTGCCGTCCGCCTTCGTGAACTCCGGGTGACTGTAGTTGATGCCCGTGTCCAGGATGCAGACTTTGATGCCGGCGCCCTTTGCGCCCAGGCTCCAGGCCTCCTGCGCGTGGACTGCCTGCAAGCCCCAGGTGATGGGCAGGGCGTCATTGTACGTACCCATGATGTGCCGGTCGGCGTCGGGCTCGAAGTACTCGATCACGCCGCTCGCCTGGAGGCGGGAGAGGGCCGTGCTGTTCGCTCTCACATGGGCCGCACCGATGGCGCTCCAATGATCGAGCATGTTCACCCCGGCTGCTTTCAGGTTCGCGGGGCCGGTCCCCGCCTTGAAGGAGACCAGGTAATCAGCGGGCTTTTCCGCTGTCGGGGCGGCAGCAGAGACGAGGCTCGACATCAACATCACAGCGGTTACACTTCCGGCCAATCGCAGCCAATTTTTCATGGTTCGTTCCTACCCCCAGTTCTTTTTAAAGGACCGAGGATATAAATATGACGAACGAACCGAACATACCTTCGTATATGTATCAAGCAATTTGTGTTAAGCGAAAAATAGAGCAAAAGTCCCAGGAATCGGTCCTGTAAAATAGGACCGGTCCCTGGGACTTGACAGACGATTTTCGCTTAACTTACACTGCCTCTCGCTTTTCGCGGTCCGCCTTGTCTTCGAGGCGAAGCTTCGCAAGCACGAGCTGAAGCTTGCCTTCCGGGGAGGCGCTGCTCCACTGGTCCAGGATGGAGTCCAGGTCACGGCTGAGCTGATTGCTGGTAGTCGTCGGTCGGATCTGGCCGACCTTAAGTCCACGACGCATGATGGATGCCTCCTTACATTTGTTGCGAGAGTGGGAACGCCCAGTTGTGGGATAAGTTAATCCTATCACAAGGGATAATCAGTTGCCTATCAGGCGAAAGGCTTAGTTAAACCCCGTTCTCGGCCTGAGTGCTTCAGACGTCAAGCAGTCTCCAGGTGGTATGTTGCGGTATACTATTGGTGTAGTGATCTCGGACGCACAGGCGTCACACAAGGAGGCCGCATGCTATGGATCCCCGTATTCGCACCCTGGCCCGCAACCTGATTCGCTATAGCACGGAGCTGAAGGCCGGCGAAAAGATCCTGATCGACCTGTACGGCCTGGAGGTGCCCGTCGCCCGGGCATTGGTCGAGGAGGTTTACGCCGCCGGTGGTATCCCGTTCGTTTCGGTCAAGCAGCAGCAGATTCAGCGGGCTCTGCTCATGGGCGCGACTGAAGAGCAGTGGTCGATGATGGCCCGCTACGAGGCGGACCGCATGAAGGATATGGATGCCTACATCGCCATTCGCGCCGGTGAAAACGCCAGCGAGATGGGCGATGTGCCGTCAGAGCGGATGAAGATCTATCAGGAGAAGTGGTGGCACCCCGTTCACAGCCAGATCCGTGTGAACGAGACAAAGTGGTGCGTGCTGCGGTGGCCGACCGCATCGATGGCCCAGCTGGCAGGCACCTCGATCGAGGCGTTTGAGGACTTCTACTTTGATGTCTGCACGCTGGACTATGCCAAGATGGACCGGCACATGGATGCCCTGAAGGCCCGCATGGAACGGACCGACAAGGTTCGCATCACCGGCCCCGGCACGGACCTGAGCTTCTCGATCAAGGGCATTCCCGCCATCAAGTGCTCCGGCCTGCGCAACATCCCGGATGGCGAGTGCTACACGGCGCCGGTCCGCAACTCCGTCAACGGCGTGCTCAGCTACAACACCCCGACGGTGTACCAGGGCTTCACCTTCGAGAACATCCGCTTCGAGTTCAAGGATGGCAAGATCGTCAAGGCGACCGCCAACAACACCGAGCGGCTGAACGCGGTGCTTGACACGGATGAGGGCGCCCGGTACATCGGCGAGTTCTCCTTCGGCTTCAACCCTTACATCCTGAAGCCGATGAAGGACACGCTGTTTGATGAGAAGATCGCAGGCTCGTTCCACTTCACTCCCGGTCAGGCTTACCAGATCGCCGACAACGGCAACCGCAGCGCCATCCACTGGGACCTGGTCTGCATCCAGCGGGAGGACTACGGCGGCGGCGAGATTTATCTGGATGGCGAACTGGTCCGCCAGGATGGGCGGTTCGTGGCCCGGGATCTGCTCGGTCTGAACCCGGAGAACCTGAAGTAACGCACAGTAAAGGCTGCGCCCCTCTGGGGACGCAGCCTTTCTGTCACGAAACCCCACGTGGACGTGCCAGGTGGAGCAAAGCCTGCCCGACCATCTGGTCACCGATGTAGACGGTCACCGTGAGGGTGGTGCCTGGGGCGAGGCCGTACAATTCGGGTATGAAGTCGACCCGGTATTCCCCGGCCGCATCGTCGATGGTGATGTCCCGCCCATACACCCAACTGGTGACGGGCATGGTGGGATCGTCCGGGTTCTCCACCTGGATGATCACCGACTCGTCATGGATGAACCGGCTGCAGTCGCCCCAGCTGAACCGGATCGTGAACATGGTGTTCACGGGCACGATCGTGTTGGTGCCGTCCGCCGGGGCCAGCCAGGTGAGGGGCTGGCATGCGCCTGGCGGCGCCACTGAGACGCTGAAGGTTGCGCTGCCGGATGCACCGTCCTTGTCCGTCACGGTCACCGTGACCGTGTAGGTGCCAGCGGCCGTGTAGGTGTGGGGCTGGGCGCTCACCGCTCCGGCGGCTGGCATGGTCAGGGTCGCATGCGCCGACCCATCGCCCCAGTTCACGTCCACCGCCCAGGGCCCGTCCGCGGCAGTGTCCGTGAAGCTGCCCAGGTTGAACGATGTGGCTGCGCCCTCAGTCGCCGTCTGGGCGGGGCCGGGCGTAACCACGGGCGGCGTGGGCAGCCGGTTGATCGCCACCGTGGCGGTGTACTCGGTCGTGCCGCCATCCTTGTCGCGGACCTTTGCTCTGACAGTCTGGGCGCCGCTGGCGGTCGCCACGCAGCTGGCGCTGCTGACGGGGCCGAAGCTGCCGTAGCCGGAACCATCGCCGCAGTCAAAGGCATAAGTGAAGCCGGTGGCGGTGTCGGCGGGCGAGGGGTCGGCTGCCCCGGTCAGCGACAGGGCGATGGTGCTGCCCTCATTGACCG
>JAQBPS010000571.1 GCA_028287415.1 Bacillota bacterium
CTCACGGGCGAGGTGAAGGCGCCCGCCGCTGCGGCCCCGGCGCCCGCCGAGCCGATCCCGGCGCCCGCCGAGCCGATCCCGGCGCCCGCCGAGCCGATCCCGGCGCCCACCGAGCCGATCCCGGCGCCCACCGAGCCGATTCCGGCGCCCATCATAACGATTCCGCCTGCCGGGCCAGTCCGGCGGCCTGTCATCGGGCCGACCCCGCTCCCGATCGGGACCCAACCGGCTACCCAGGTGCAGTACCGACAGGAGGGGTCAAAGTGAAGGCGTCCATGCGGATCCTGGGTGTGCTGCTCAACGTGGCGCTGGTGCTGATCATCGCGGCGGGTGCCATTCTCGGCTTTACCGGCCGCCGCTCCCCCGACGGTATCCCAACCGTTGCCGGCCGCAAGGTGCTGTCAGTCCTGAGCGGCTCCATGGAGCCCGCCATTCATACCGGCGACGTGATTCTCGTGCAGCCGCTGGCAGCAGACCAGCAGATCAATGATGGCGACGTCATTACCTTCCGGGTCAGAGAAAAGCCCGACATGCTGATCACGCACCGGGTGGCCGGGACTGTGCTGGTCAACGGCCAGCCAGTCGCCTACACCACCAAAGGTGATGCCAATCCCACGGTCGATTCCGAGGTGGTCGTCCGGGAGCAACTGGTTGGACGGGTTCAGTTGCGGGTGCCCTACTTCGGCTACGTCTCCGCCTTTTTGCACAAGCCGATCGGCATCGTAGTGTGCGTAATCCTTCCAGGACTGATTTTGATCGGCCTGGAGTTCCGTAAAATTTGGAGCGCGCTGGCAGAGCAGGAGGCGGCAAAGGCTGCTTCGGCTCAGGCCTCGGGAGGTGACAAGCCAGCAGAGTAGCCGTGGCGTGGGTGTCGTGACGCTGACTACGATCCTTTACAAAAAGATTGCATGAGGAGGAACCTGAAAATGATTGCGAAGCGTTTGTCCATGAGCCTGCTGGCCGTCGGTGCCGTTTCCCTGATGGTGACCGCCGGAAGCTTTGCCTTGTTCTCCGCCAGCACCACGAACCAGAACAACGTATTCACAGCGGGTACCGTCGCCCTTGGCACTCCGACGCCCTTCACCTGCGCCGTCGGCGCTGGCGGTGTGGCTCCTGGCGACACTGGTGCCTGTAACGTCTCCGTCACCTACACGGGCAGCCTGGAAGCATGGCTGGGTGTCACTGCGAGCGGAAGCGGCGACCTGTTCAGCGGTGTCAATCCCATGTCCATCACGGATGTCAAGGATGGCGCCGCATCACTTCCCAATATCGGTGGCAAGTATGTGATCGGCAGGCGGAACACGGGCGCCAGCGCAGCGGCCTCTGTCCTGTGGTCGTTCCCGCTGGCTGCCGGCAATGAGTACCAGGGCAAGAACGGCACAATCAACCTCATGTTCTACGCTGTACAGGCCCGGAACAACACCAACGCCCCGAACACCGCCCCGAACGCCTGGAACTAGCCTGATCTGAGGTCTCTGCCGGGGTCGATGGCCCAGCCAGCGGCCCCGGCAGAACCAATAGGGAGGACACCCCATGAACAAAAAGCTGATGCTCGGCCTGGGCGCCGCACTCGCGACCACACTGGTGGCGGCAGGCGGCACATACGCCCTCTTCTCAGCCACCGCGCCGACCAGCGCCCCGATCACCGCTGGCCACCTCTGCCTCGACTCGGCCCGGGATGCCTTTGATACCGTCCCCGGACCCATGTTCTATATGACCGCTCTCCAGGGCATGACCAGCCACGGCGAGCTCGGCAAGTACCCGACCGCCGAGGTCAGCCCCAACAGCCCGCCCGGGTACGTCCCGCCGACCCCCGGCGGCTGGGCGCCCGGCGACTCGGTCACCCGCACGCTGACCGTCTACAACGGCCGCACAGACTGCGGGACCACCTCCCTGGAGGCCAAGCTGGTCAGCATCAGCGCTAACTGGCACGCCGGCTCCGGCAGCTACGATCCCCTCGCCGACAAGCTGCAGGTGACCGTCCTGGCGCAGCCTGCCGCCGGCGGCGGTGGGAGCGTGACGGTGGCACAGGGCCCCCTGCGCCAGTTCATGCAGCCGGGCGGCGTCCAGGTTCTCTACCCGGGCGGCGGCGGCCACCCCCTGATTCCCGCCTGGCTGGGCGGCCCGCAACCCAACCTGCAGATGCAGTTCCAGGTCAACTTCGACCTGGACACGCCCAACGCATACCAGGACAAGACTGCCATCGTGGATTTCTCCGTCTACGCGGAGCAGGCCCGGAACAACCCGTAAGGTCAGGGTGTGACGAAAGCCGGCTCCTGCGGCAGCATGGCCCATTACCGGGGCGCCCTGCGGGGCGCCCCACTTCTTGGTGGATGACTGGATCCTGATGAAGTGATAGTATATGTAGACGTACTCGGCAGCACGGCGCTATTGTTGCGCCGGACTAGAACTGCGAGCTACGGCGTGTCGCATTGACAACCGTGAGATTCACGTGGTAAACTAACTTGTCGCCTGCGCGCGTCTATAAAACTATGGACAAGTGGCGGGGTGGCAACCGCACGGACAAGGTCTAAAATCGGGCCGCATCTATATGTGGCACGTACCGTCATCCGGCGAGTCTACATCTCGGAGGTGCTTTTTTTGACTTACGCGATTATTGAGGCCGGCGGCAAGCAGTACCGTGTTCAGGCCGGTGAGACTCTGCGCATCGAGAAGCTGGTCGCAAATGAGGGCGACACCGTCGTTCTCGGCAACGTTCTTGCTGTCAGCGAGGACGGCAAGCTGACCGTGGGCGCTCCCTACATCGAGGGCGCCAAGGTAACCGCTTCTGTGAAGGCCCAGGGCAAGGCTCCCAAGATCATCGTTTTCAAGTACCACGCCAAGACCAACTACCGGCGCAAGACCGGCCATCGGCAGCCGTTCACGGCCGTCACTATCGAGAAGATCGAGGCGTAATTCCCATGACGGAAGTCCAGGTGCGGCGGGCGTCTGACGGAAGCGTCGCCGAAATTCAGGTAACCGGGCATACCGGTTACGCCGAAGAAGGCGAGGACATCGTCTGCGCCGGGGTCTCGGCCCTGGTTGTCACGGCTCTCATCGGTATGAAGAGGGTCGCTCGGCATCCGTACGAAGGGCGGGCATCGTCCGCCAAAATGTACTGCAAGCTGAAGCCTGGCGGCACCCCGGAATCCGCCATGAAAGCCCAGGCCATTCTCGAGACGACCGTTTTAGGACTTCAGGATTTGGCTAAAGACTACCAACAATTTGTACGCATAACGGAAGGAGGCTGAAAGCTGTGTTTCTCCAGCTTTTCGCTCATAAGAAGGGCGTCGGCTCGTCCAAGAACGGGCGCGACTCCAACCCGCAGTACCTCGGCGTCAAGCGCTTCGACGGCCAGCTCGTGACCGCTGGTTCCATTCTGGTGCGTCAGCGTGGCACCAAGGTTCACCCCGGCGCGAACGTGGGTATCGGCTCGGACGATACCCTGTTCGCCACGATCGACGGTACCGTCAAGTTTGGCCGCAAGGCCGGCGACAAGAAGCACGTCAGCATTCTCCCCGTCGTCTAGCAATCGGTTGGCGGTTGGCCCCAGCACTGAACCCGGTGCTGGGGCCTATTTGTTCATGCAGTTGATTCTGCCCCTGTCAGTGGGAGGGTGCGGCATGGAGGAGCGCGAGGCGCTGGAACTGCTGCGCAGGCAGCGGCACAGCCTGATCAACCACCTGCAAGTGGTTTCCGGGTGGCTCCAGCTGGACCGGGCAGACCGGGCGCGGCAGTACCTGGAGAGCGTGGCGGCGCGCATTGCCGTGGAGGCGGACAGCACCCGGCAGTTCCCGCCGGCCCTGGCGCTTGTGGCGCTGGCGCTATCGCTGGATGCAGAGACCTACGGCGTGGCGATCAGCTGGCAGGCCAGCGAGCCGGTAGCGGCCCTGGAGGGAAGCCAGCTGGTGGCCCTTGAGGCACAGGTCTCGGCAGCCGTGCAGGCAGCGTCGTCGGCACCGGAGGGCGCCCGCAAGGTTGAGGTGCGGATTGGGCCGGGCGGCATTGCCGTACATACCCCCTCTGACAAGGGCGAAGGATAGTCCTAATATGCTTCCGGGATGTGATTCCCAGTGTTTGTTGATGTAACGCGCATTTACGTGAAGGGTGGCGACGGCGGTCGCGGTTCCAACGCCGTACGCCGCGAGAAGTTCGTGCCCGAAGGCGGCCCATGGGGTGGCGACGGCGGCAAGGGTGGCGACGTGATCTTCGTCGTGGACACCGGCCTGAACACCCTCGTTGATTTCAAGTACCAGAAGCACTTCAAGGGCGAGCGCGGCGAGCTCGGCGGCACCAAGGGCATGTATGGCGCCAAGGGCGACGACCGGGTCGTCAAGGTGCCCCCCGGCACCATCATCAAGGATGACGACACCGGCGAGGTGCTCTTCGACCTGACGGAGCCGGGCCAGCGGGCCGTGATCGCCAAGGGCGGCCGCGGCGGCCGCGGCAACAAGTCGTTCGCCACGGCCGTCAACCGCGCCCCCCGCGAGACCCAGCCCGGCACCCCCGGCGAGGAACGGTGGCTCACCCTGGAGCTGAAGGTCATCG
>JAQBPS010000585.1 GCA_028287415.1 Bacillota bacterium
AGACGCCGCTGGCCAAGCTCGCCGCGAACTTCACCCATGTGATCGTGGGCAAGGGCTTCCGCGGCCCGAACTCCAGCGACTACCGGGTCAACTCCTTTGGTGCTCAGTTCGCCGAGGTCGAGGTCAACACCAAGACCGGCGCCCTGAAGATCATCAAGATCGCTGCGGCGCATGACACTGGCCGCCCGATCAACCCGTTCCTGCTCGAGAGCCAGATCTATGGCGGCCTCGGCATCGGACGCGGTTACGGTACCAGCGAGGAGTGCATCACGGACCGGAACACCGGCGTGATCGTCAGCAACAACTATGTGGAGTACAAGCTGCCGACCGCGATCGACAGCCCGCCCATGGTGCCGATCATCGTCGGGGACGTGGACGAGCACTCGAACAACGCCGGCGTCAAGGGCATGGCGGAGCCGCCGTGCATTCCGACGCTGCCGGCCCTCGCCAATGCCGTTTACAACGCCACTGGCGTGATGGTCACCGAGTTCCCCCTGACCCCGGACCGGATCCTGAAAGCGCTGAAAGCCGCAGGGAGGTAAAGAGCGCCATGAAGAGCTTCGCGTACAAGGCGACATCCTCCATCGGTGAGGCCGTTGCGACACTAGATCAGGCGAAGGGCGCCGCAGTGCCGATGGGCGGCGGCACCGACCTCGTCGGACTCATGAAAAACCGGATCGTCACCCCCGAGCAGGTCGTGGACCTGAAGATGGTGGACGGCCTCGAGTACATCCGTAAGGATGCGAGCGGCTACACCATCGGTGCTGCGACCACGGTGGCGGACGTGCAATACAGCAAGGAGATCGCCGATGCCTACCCGGTGCTGAGCCAGGCGGCCTCCGTGATCGCCTCCCAGCAGATCCGCAACCAGGGCACCGTCGGCGGCAACCTCTGCCAGCGGCCCCGCTGCTGGTACTTCCGGAATACCCAGACCCCCTGCCTGCGGCGTGATGGTACGTACTGCTCCGCCGTCCTCGGCGAGAACAAGTACCACGCGATCCTCGGCGGTGCGGGCTGCTTCATCGTCCACCCGTCCGACCTGGCCCCGGCCCTGATCGCCCTGGACGCCAAGGCGAAGATCAGCGGCCCGCAGGGCAGCCGCACGGTAGCCCTGGAGGATTTCTTCGTGCTGCCGAAGGAAGATCTGCACCACGAGACCATCCTCAAGGACAACGAGATCCTCGAGGAGGTCCAGATCCCGGCGCCCATGCCGGGTAGCAAGCAGGTCTACCTGAAGCACCGCATCCGCCAGGTATGGGACTTCGCGATCCTCTCTTGTGCCCTCCAGATCCAGGTGCAGGGGAACGCCATCCGGGACATCCGGCTGGTGCTGGGTGCCGTGGCGCCCAAGCCGTGGCGCTGCCACACCGCCGAGAACATCCTGCGCGGCGCGGCCCTGACCCCTGAGAACGTCGACCGGGCGATCAAGGCGGAACTCGCCAAGGCCCGCCCGATGACGCAGAACGCCTACAAGATCGATCTGGCCGCTGAAATGATGCGCCAGGCGCTCCTGGGATAATAGAAGGGAGACGAGCAGCGTGTCTGAACAAGTGAAAGATGAGGGACGGCGTGGTTTTCTAACCACCCTGGCGGCCACTGTCGGCGGGGCTGCGGCCCTGCTGGGTGCGGTGAAGCTGCCAACCGCAGCTGCAACCGAGCTGCCGGCATTGTCCGAGGGTGTGATCTACCCGGATTCGTCCCTGTGCGTGGGCTGCGGCGCCTGCGAGGTCTCGTGCGGCTCGGTGCATGAGGAGTTCGGCCTGTCCGGCGTGCCCCGCATCCACATCATGGTGAAGGATCAGCAGACGGTCGGCATCTCGATCGCGAACGGCACGGACATGGGCAATGGCGGCTATGTGCCGTCCCCCTGCAAGCAGTGCCCGGACCCCGAGTGCTTCGTGGTCTGCCCGGCGAATGCGCTTCAGATCGACGGCAAGATGGGCGCCCGGTTTATCGATGAGTCGGTCTGCGTCGCCTGCGGCAAGTGCGAGGCGGCCTGCCCGTACCCGCTGAACAGCATCGGCGCCCTGACCGAGGAGCCGTTCCAGTCCAAGCGCATCTTCTATGATGCCAAGAAGAACGTCTACACCAAGTGCGACATGTGCCACTGGCGCCCCGAGGGCCCGGCCTGTGTCGGCGCCTGCCCGGTCAACCACAACATCAAGCTGGGTCTGATCAAGAGCGATCACCTCTGCCTGGACATCAAGAAGTCCGACGAGCAGACCTACAAGAAGATCAGCTAGGAGGGCGACATTGATGCGTGCAAGCAAACTCAGTCTGGCCCTGGGCGGCCTGGCCGCCTGGGCTTTCGCTGGGGTCGCATACGCAGCGCCGGGGGATGCCTGGAGCCCGAAGAGCTCGGTTTTCCAGGTCAACTATCGGTTCGCGACAATCGCGCTGCTGTTGCTGGCCGGCGGAATTGCCTTCGGGCTCTTCGCCACCAATCTCTTCCGGGTCCGGCGGGCAAGGATCAACAAGGCGACCGGCGATGTGCAGCGGCACACCGTCGGCCACATCCTGACGCACTGGATGAACGCCATCGGCTTCCTGCTGGCGACGTTCACCGGCGCAGTGATGCTGAAGTGGCTGCCGATCACGATCAGCAAGCCGATGCTCTACACCCTGCACTATATC
>JAQBPS010000595.1 GCA_028287415.1 Bacillota bacterium
ACCATCCACGTTCACGGGCTCATCGCTCAGGAAGCCAAGTTCAGCCAGCACGCCCATTTTCGCGAAGTGGCCCTTGAAGCGGACCGTCTTCTCAGACAGGCGCCGGACCTTACCGCGCAGTGTATAGGCCACGCTGTGCGCGTCGGAATAGACCGCCTCACACTCCCCGACCGGCTCCGGGAAGGTGCAGGCTTCCAGCCCCGACAGGGGCGGCCTTTCCACCAATGCATCCTGCTCGAGCGCCAGGGCAGGCCGGGTGTAGAGTCCGACTACCGACTCCAGCCGGAAGACCACCTGGTACCACAAGGGCGGCTGCGGGTGTCTCGGGAGCCCGCCGCAATACATGATCGCCTCTTCGGCCTCATCCAGCAATTCCACGCCCCGGGCGGTCAGGACATTTAGCAGGCCCGGCGCCACCCCGCAGCCCACCACCACCAGAATGCCTGCCGCCCGGGCCCGCTCATGGAGCGCCACCTTCTCCGGGTAGCGGGAACCGACCAGATCGACCAGGTGGCATTTCGCCTGGATCGCCGCCTCGACAGCCGACAGGCTCAATGCATGGGGCAGGGCCGCAATGGCTGCATCCGAGCCGGTCATCACATCGACGAGGACGTCGGGGGCACCGAGATCGGCCACCCGGCCCTCCACCTTCGCACTCCCGGCAAACGCCAGGCAGGCGTCCACCGCCGCCTGCTGGCCATCGACCGCGACCACGTGCGTGATGCCGGGCAATAAAGCCAGCTCCTTGACAATCACCTTGCCGATCATCCCCGTGCCGAGAACGGTTACTCGCATGGCGGGCTACCTCCCTGTGCTGACTCCATCGAACGGGTAAGTATCGTATTGAGGAAGCGGCGGGTCCGCTCTTCGCGGGGGTGTGCAAAGATTTGCTCCGGCGTGCCCTCCTCCACAATCACCCCGCCGTCCATCATGATCACCCGGTCGGCCACCTCCCGGGCAAAGCCCATTTCGTGGCTGACGATCAGCATCGTCATGCCCTCCTGGGCCAATGCCTTCATCACCTGGAGTACCTCGCCGACCAGTTCGGGATCGAGGGCCGACGTGGGCTCGTCGAACAAGATCGCCTGGGGCTCCATGGCCAGGGCCCTGGCGATCGCCACACGCTGCTGCTGTCCGCCGGAAAGGAACGCCGGATACACCGCCGCCTTCTCGCGCAGACCCACTTTGACCAGGAGGGCCATCCCCCGCTCGCGGGCCGCCGCCGCCGACAGGCCCAGCACGGTGATCGGCCCCTCCATCACATTCTGCAGGGCCGTCATATGCGGGAACAGATTAAAGCTCTGGAAGACGAAACCAGTGGACTGTCGCAGCTGCCGAATCACCCCGGTCTCCTCCCGTGTGTGCGGGCCGGCGCTCACGCTGCGGCGCCCAACAGCCACGTGCCCTGCGTCCGGCTCCTCGAGAAAGGTCAGGCAACGCAGCAAGGTCGATTTGCCCGAACCACTGGGCCCGATCACGACCACCACCTCGCCCCTGGCGACAGCCAGCGAGATGCCGTCCAGCACTACCTGGCTGCCGAACCGCTTGACCAGGCCCTCCGCCGTCAGCATGGGCTCAGACATGTCGGGACACCCGCCTTTCGATCCGCTCCTGCAGCAAACTGAACCCACTGGACAACAGCCAGTAGATCAGCGCCGCTTCCGCATAGAGCGTCAGGGGCTGGAACGTCCGGGCGATGACGAGCGTGGTGGCCCGCAGTAACTCTGTCACCGTGATCACCGAGACCAGGGAGGTATCCTTCAGGAGGCTGATAAAACTGTTGCCGATGGTGGGCAGTGCGGTCCGAATTGACTGTGGGATGATGATTCGGCGCATGACCGTCCAATAGCTCATCCCCAGTGAAAGGCCCGCCTCGTACTGGCCCTTGGGCACCGAGAGAATGGCGGCCCGGAACGACTCGGACAGGTAGGCGCCGACATTCAGGCTGAGGGCGATAATCCCCGAGGGGATCGGTTCCAGCGGCAGCCCGAGTTGGGGCAACCCATAGTAGATCATGAAGAGTTGCACCAGGAGCGGCGTGCCGCGGATCAGCGATACATAGCCACGCACAAACTGTTCAAGCACGGGAACCTTGCCCACACGGGTGATCGCCGCCAACAGGCCAATCACCAGGCCAATCGCCATGGCGGCGACGGCCAGTCCGATTGTGACAGCGGATGCGGCGATGAGGAGATGAAGTGATGAGAGTGCCAGTTCCATGCCGGTGCCGCCCTATTTCAATGCCGGTTCAACACCGAACCACTGCATGAAGATCTTCTTGTAGGTACCGTCAGTCTTCATATCAGTCAGGCTCTTATTGACTTGGCTTACCAGGTCCGGGTTCCCCTTCTTCACAGCGATGCCAATCCGGTCCTCGGAGAGCACCGGCGATGCGATGGCAATCGGCAGCTGGCCCTTCTTGATGGCGTAAGCGGCGAGGAGCTGATCGTTGACGATCACGTCCACCCGCCCATTCACGAGCTCCTGCGCATACTGATCGAAGCTGTCATAGGACTTCACTTCGGCGCCCGTCACGCTTTTGGCCAGTGTTTCGAACGTGGTGCCGAGACCGACGCCCACCTTGAAACCCTTGATGTCGTCCAGCTTCTTGAACCGGCTGTCGCCCTTCTTTGCGATCAGCACGGCGCCTGAGAGCACATAAGCATCTGTGAAGTCGACGCTCTTCTTCCGTTCGTCGGTAATCGACATCTGTGCGATAATCACGTCGAACTTGTCGGCCTGAAGTCCGCCGATCAGCGCCTTCCACTCGCTCCCGACAAACTCCGCCTTTGCGCCCAGTCGGCGTGCGATCTCCTTGGAAACATCGACATCGAAACCGACCATCTGCTTCTGCTCGTCCACGTAGTTGAACGGCGGATAGGTACCCTCGAGGCCAACCCGCAGCACCCCACTCTTTTTCACCCGAGCCGTTGCCGTCTGGGCACCACCACACCCGGCCAGAATCCCCATCACCAGGACCGAACTGATGGTGATGCTGAGCAGCTTACGCAGCATATGATAACGCCCTCCCTCGCCTTGTTTTGGTGAACAAGACTGTATAGAGGGTAATTAAACGGTATTTTGCGAATCCCTCCTGAGAGTAAATTGTTTGCTTGTTAATATTTTCAGGGTTGTAGGGGTGGAGGTCTACCAGGTGCTACATGGCGAATTGTAGGCCAGCAGGGCGCAATAGATAGGATGGGATCACTTATGTTGGCACGCAACTTCATCGGCGGCGAGTGGTGCGACGGCTCCGGCGGGGAATCGTTTCCGAACATCAATCCGGCCACCGGGGAACCGGTGGCTGACGTCACCCGGTCGGGCGCGGCGGATGTGCGGGCAGCCTGTGCGGCGGCGGCTCAGGCCTATACGAGCTGGCGGAAGACCCCGGCGCCACGGCGTGGTGAGATCCTTTACCGACTGGCGGAAATCCTGCGGGAGCGCAAGGAGGACCTCGCCCGCCTGCTCACGAGCGAGATGGGCAAGGTGATTGCCGAGGCACGGGGCGACGTGCAGGAAGCGATCGATATGACGTACTACATGGCCGGCGAGGGCCGCCGCATGGCCGGACAGGTTGTGCCGTCAGAGCTGCCCGATAAATGGGCGATGGCGGTGCGGGAACCCGTAGGCGTGGTGGCAGCGATCTCGGCCTTCAACTTCCCGAT
>JAQBPS010000612.1 GCA_028287415.1 Bacillota bacterium
CGGCTCGCTATGGTCGGCTGCCGGATGGATCTCGTCTCCGCGCTGCGCCAGCACTTCGGCTTTCCGGCCTTCCGGCCCGGACAGGAGGAGGCCGTGCGGGCGGCGGTCGACAGCCGCGACACGCTGGTCGTCATGCCCACGGGCGCGGGCAAGTCGCTCTGCTATCAGCTGCCGGCGCTGCTGCTGCCCGGGGTGACGCTGGTGATCTCGCCGCTCATCTCGCTGATGAAGGACCAGGTGGACGCACTGGTGGCCAGGGGCATCAGTGCGGTGGCGATCAATAGCCAGGACACCGCGGCGGAAGGGCGCCGCAAGCTCGACGCCCTCGCCGCCGGGGAGGTCAAGCTGGCCTTCGTGGCGCCCGAGCGGCTGCGCAACGGGGCCTTTCTCGACGCCTGCCGCCAGGTGACCGTCAGCCTGCTGGCGGTCGACGAGGCGCACTGCGTCTCCCAGTGGGGCCATGACTTCCGGCCCGACTACCGGTATATCCGGGACTTTCATGCCGCCATCGGCAGCCCGCCCCTGCTGGCCCTGACAGCCACGGCCCGGCCGCAGGTCCGGCAGGATATCATGGAACAGCTGGGCATAACCGGCGTCAAGCTCTTCAGCGGCGGCGCCGACCGCGAGAACCTGTGGCTGGGGTTGGAGACCTGCACAACCGTGGCCGAGAAAAAGGCGAAGCTGACGTGGCTTGCCCAAAACTCCGGCGGCAGCACGATCATCTATGTCAGCAGCCGCAAGGATGCCGAGAGTCTGGCCGACATGCTCCAACAGGAGCTCCACGAGCCGGTTGCCAGCTATCACGCCGGGCTGCCGGCAGCTGAGCGGACCGCGGTCCAGAACCGGTTTATGGCCGGGCTCTGCCGGGTGGTCGTGGCGACGAATGCGTTCGGTATGGGCATCGACAAGGCTGATATCCGGGCGGTGCTGCACGCCGGGGTGCCGGACTCCCTGGAAGCCTACTTCCAGGAGGTCGGCAGGGCCGGGCGTGACGGCCTGCCCGCTGCCTGTACCATGGTGCTGGTACCCGGCATGGACGTGAAGGTCCGGGAGTACCTGCTCACCCGGGAGGCTACGGACGGCGCCGCCGTGGACGCCATCCTCCGGCGGATTGCCTCCCTGGTGCCGTACGGCGGGGGTGTTCTGGCTACTCACGATGATGATGCGTACGCCCTGCTTGTAGTCTCCCACCTCCAGGCGCTGGGGGTGGCGGAGTTCGTGCAGCGGGCGCCCGAGGGGCTTGAGCTCAAAGTGCCGAACCCCTTGCCGGCCACCACGGCAACGGAGGTGCGCCGCAGGCTCCAGGAGCACGAGCGCCAGCGGCAGGAGCGCTTCCGCAAGATGCGCAGTTTTGTCTGGCTGGGTGACCGGTGCCGGCGGCAGTTCCTGCTCGAGTACTTTGGTGAGCCCGCGGCGCCGCAGGAAGCGGACTGCTGCAGCGCGTGCCATCCCCGACCCTTGCCTGAGATCACAGTGGTGGCGGGACGGAAGCGGCGGCAAACGGGCGCCCCGGCTGGCACAGCCGGGGCGGGGGGCGGGGGCGCGGGCGCCGGTTCCATGCCCGAGTCCCATCCCCACGCCGCTGCCCTCTTTGAGCAGCTCAAGCAGTGGCGCCGCACGAAGGCCACCGCCATGGGCGTCCCCGCGTACGTGATCTTTGGTGACAAGGACCTGGTGGGCGTCGCAGCCGCTGCCCCGCGCAATCTGAACGACCTTGCAGCGTGCCGGGGCATGGGCCCGGTCAAGCTGGAGCAATACGGTCCCGAGCTCCTGGGCGAGATCGCCACGTTCCTACAACAAGCCCCCGCAGAAGCGGAAGCGCCCGAGTCCGCGCCCCGGGCGAGCCGCGAGGAGATGGCCGCCCGGGCCGGCGCCCTCTTCACCGCGGGCAGCTCCGTGGCCGACGCAGCCGAAGCGCTGGGCCGGGCCGAGACGACCACGTGGGGCTACTTCCTCGAGTGGCTGGCAGCCGAGCCGAGCGACGCCTGGAAACAGGCAGTCCGCCGGGTCATCAGCCCGGACGATTACCGGGAGATCCGGCGGGTGCTCGCCGAGCAAACCGACGGCCGCCTCAAAGAGGTTTTCGACGGGCTTGGCGGCCGCTTCACCTACGACCAGATCCGGGTCGCCCGGACCGTCCTCGCGAGGACGAGCGGCTAATCAAAATCGGCAATTATTCCCGTATAAACCGGGAGGAGCATGGCAGCTCCTCCCGGTTTATTTTTTTTGCGCGAAAACGAAAGGAGAAGCAGGGTTTCGCCTGTGGCTGTCAAACTGGTAGGTACAGTGGGGAATAGTGGTGGAAAGTGGAGCGTTCGCCCACGAAAGTGGGCCAACGTGCACCGCACCACCTACCTGCTTCACCGACAGGCACGGGAGACAACACCTATGTTTATGGGCGAATTTCAGCACAGCGTGGATGCAAAAGGGCGCTTGATTATCCCAGCCAAGCTTCGTGAGGGGCTGGGCGAGCGTTTTGTTGCCACAAAAGGGCTGGAGAACTGCCTGTTTGTCTTCCCGCCCAAGGAGTGGGAGGCGTTCGGCGAGAAGCTGCGCTCCCTGCCCCTGGCCAGTGGTGCCGCCCGTGCTTTCACTCGCCTCTTCTTCTCCGGTGCCACCGAGTGCGAAGTCGATCCGCAGGGCCGTATTCTCCTTCCCGCCAACCTGCGGGAGTACGCCGGCCTCGACAAAGATGTCGTGATCATGGGCGTCTCCAACCGGGTGGAGATTTGGGCGAAGGGCGCCTGGGAAGATTACTGCCAGAAGGCGGAGGACTCGTTCGCGGACACCGCTGAGAAGCTGCTCGACTTCTAAAAAGCGTGTGAAGCGTTGCAACTTCGCACCGCAAGGCCCCGCAGGGCAGAAACGAGGCGACGCTGTTTGGATTTCCACCACGTGCCTGTGCTCCTCCAGCAGACGCTGGAAGCGCTCGCAATTCGCCCCGATGGCATTTACGTGGACTGCACCCTCGGCGGTGCCGGCCACGCAAGCGAAATTGCCGCCAGGCTCGGCCCGCAAGGCCGCCTGATCGGTCTTGACCAGGACGAAACCGCCCTGCGTGCCGCCGGGGAGCGCCTCAGGCCCTTTGGCGACCGGGTGCAGCTTGTCAAAACCAACTTTGCAGAGATCGCCGCGGTGATGGAACGACTCGGCGTCGGGCCGGTCAGCGGCGTGCTGATGGATATCGGCGTCTCGTCCCACCAGCTGGATGAAGCAGAGCGCGGTTTCAGCTTTCACCAGGACGCCCCGCTGGACATGCGGATGGACCGGGACAACCCGACTTCCGCTGCCACGGTGGTGAACGAGTGGTCTGAGGCTGAAATATCCAGAATTATTTGGGAATATGGCGAGGAGAAGTGGTCCAAGCGAGTCGCCCAGTTCATCGTCAAGGCGAGAGCGACGGCGCCCCTCACGACTACCACGGACCTGGTTGAGGTGATCAAAGCCGCAATCCCGGCCGGCGCACGGCGGGAGGGCGGGCACCCGGCCCGCCGTACCTTCCAGGCCATCCGCATCGCCGTCAACGACGAGCTGGGGGTGCTGGAACGGGGGCTGGAGGGCGCTGTGAGCGTCCTGGCGCCCGGCGGCAGGCTGGCGGTCATCACCTTCCACTCGCTGGAGGACCGGATCGTCAAGCAGCAGTTCAACCGCTGGGTCAACCCCTGCACCTGCCCGCCCGGCCTGCCGGTTTGCGCCTGTGGCAAAAAACCGCTGGTCGAGCACATCTCCCGTAAACCCGTTACCGCCACAGAGGCGGAACTTGAGCAGAACCCCCGCTCCCGCAGTGCCAAGCTCCGGACCGTAGCGAAATTATAAATCCTTTATAACTGGAGGCGGTTGAAATGGCCCTGGCGCAGAAGATGGAGAGTTACAACCGGGCGACGGACGGCAGCGCGGCCCGTGCCCTGCCCCGCGAAGATCGTGGCGTGCGCCCGGAGACCAAAACCGCTGCCCGGCCCCGAAAGATCTCCCGTGGCGCGGTTGTGGTCGGGCTTGCCGGCTGGGCCTGCGTCATGGCAATCTCGATGACGCTCGTGCACCGCACCGCACAGGTGCAGCAGGAGACCGCGGCGATCACGCAGGCCCGGGCGGACCTGGCTGGCCTCGAGGTCTCCAACCGTGAGTTGGCCAATCAGCTGGAGACGCAGGTCTCCGTGGGCAAGGTGCAGCAGTGGGCGGACGCCCACCAGATGAAGCGGCCGACCGTCGTCAACAAGCTGACGCTCGACCCCACCGCCGTCGCCGCCCGCCCCGGGCAGGCCCCCGCCCAGGCGCCGCCGGTGGCAGCCAACAGCGGCATGTGGTCTGCGCTGAAGGGTTACTTCGCCAGCCTCGGCGCCGCCCCGGACAAGACCGCGGCAAGTCGCTAAGGACGCACTACACCGTCATCAACGCCACGGGCGCGCCAAACACGCACCCGTGGCGTTTCATGCCCTGCCCCTCTCCTGAATAAGCATGTCTGTGCACCGTCGCAACGGACGGGCCGCAGCATGTCACGCAGGAGGGGCGGAAGAGTATATGGCCACCGGAATCTACAGCCGCAGGCGCACCATCGCCCTGATGGGCATCTTTGCCCTGGCTTTTGTCAGCTTGACCGGGCGGATGGGCTACCTCCAGCTCGAGATGGGCAACAAGCTGGGCGACATGGGCTTCCGCTACCGAATGCGCCCGACCCCGATCCAGGCCGACCGGGGCGAGATCTTGGACCGCAACGGGCAACCATTGTTGAAGAACGTCGTCTGCGAGTCGGTCTACGCCCAGCCGATTCTGATCAAGAACAAGCCGGCGGCGGCCAGCGCGCTCTCGCCGATCCTGGGCATGAAAGCCGATGATCTTGAGGCGCGCATGAGCCGCCCCAGCTTCTTCGAGTGGCTCAAGCGCAAGGTGCCGCCGGAGACCAGAAAGCAGGTGGCGGCCCTGGGCATCACCGGCATTGGCTTTGCACCCGAGAAGTGCCGCCAGTACCCGGAGGGCGACCTGGCCGTGCACCTGCTCGGCATCAGCAACCTTGACCACCAGGGCATCGAAGGGCTGGACCTCTGGTATAACAAGTCGCTCAGTGGTGTGGACGGGGCGATCCAGTGCGAGTACACCGCTCGCGGCCTGCCCATGGACGGCGGGGACTGCAAGGTGATGGACGGCAAGCCCGGCCTCACGCTTCAGACCACTGTCGATGTGACCCTGCAGCGGCTCCTCGAGCGCGCCGTCGAACGGGCCGCCCTGGAGACGAAGGCGAAACGCGTCTACATGGGCGTCATGCAGGTGAAGACCGGCGAGATGCTCAGCCTCGCACAGTGGCCGAAGTTCGACCCGCTGCTTGGCGGTAACTCTGATCCGCAAAGCCGGCGGCTCGGCCCGGTGGTCGATACCCTGCCCCCCGGCTCAATCTTCAAGCCGGTGACCGCGACCGCCGTCCTGAACGAGGGCGTCATCAACAAGGATACAGTGATTCCTGACGCGGGCTGCACCACCGTCAGCGGCTGGCAGATCTGCAACTGGAACCACCAGCCGGTGGGGGGCCCGCACATCGACAGGGTCATGGCCGGCTCCTCCAACGTGGGTTTCGCCACGCTCGGCATGTGGCTCGGCCGGGACCGCTTCTACAAATACCTCGATGCGTTTGGCTTCACGCAGGTGACCGGCGTCGATCTGCCGGGCGAGGCGCTCGGCCAGTGGATTCCCAAGAAGAGCGCTTCCGACATCGACCTGGCGGTGCAGGGCTTCGGGCAGACGCTTACCGTCTCCCCGATCCAGATGCTCGCCGCGATCGGGGCGATTGCCAATGACGGCAAGCTGATGTGGCCGCACTTTGGCAAGGCCTTGCTGGACAGCAGCGGCACCGTGGTCCAGACGATCGACCCGCGGGTCGTCCGGCAGGTTGCCCGGCCTGAGGTGGCCCGTTACGTCCAGGAACTGATGGTCGGGGTCGTCGACACGGGCACGGGCCGCAACGCCCGGGTGCCCGGCTACAAGATCGGTGGCAAGACCGGCACGGCGACCAAGGTGATCGACGGCAAGCTCGCACAGGGCAAGTACATCGCCTCATTTGTGGGCTTTGCACCCTACCCGAACCCGGAGCTCGTGGTGCTGATTTCCGTGGATGAGCCGCAAGGCGCTTACTACGGCGGCCAGATCGCCGCCCCGATCTTCGGCGAGTTGATGGGCGAGGTGCTGGGTTATTTAAATGTCCCGCGCAGCAACCTGCCGCCGCCCCCGTCCCGGCCGGGCGAGCCGCCCGCGCCCAAATCCCGGGAGAAGGCGTTCGTCCCGTCGATCGTCAACCTGCCCGTCGCTGAGGCCGACCGGGTGGCCCGCGCCGCCGGCATGGAGCTGTTCGTGCAGGGCGGCGGTGCCTACGTGACCGAGCAGTTCCCGCTGGCTGGCACCATGGCCTACCGGGACGGGCAGATGGTCGCCAACACCGACCTGCCCGAACCGGGCGAGGAGCGGGTCCACGTGCCGCCCCTGGCCGGCAAGAGCTTGTCTGAGGCGGCTCAGGCCCTGGCCCTGCGCGGTCTGCTCATGGACGCACAGGGGACCGGGGTAGTGGTAAAGCAGCAGCCGGAAGGCGGCGCCATATTGCGAAAAGGGACTCCGGTGAAGGTACTTCTGGAGCCTTTGCCGAAACGGTGAAGGCTTTGTCGTATCTTTTCGCGGACATTGACGTTACGTTAAGCAGAACATGTGGCAGGTATTTCCCGTCAAAGAAGTGGAAAGAATGGGAATCGAGTCTGTCATGGCTGGCGGCGCGGAGGTTGGGTCAATGCGACTACGCGATTGTGTCGGATTTGGAACGTTACTCCAAGGAGATCCCGACACGGAGATCACCTCAGTGGTTTATGATTCGCGCCAGGCGGGGCCGGGCGCACTGTTCGTGGCCGTGGCCGGCTTCAAGGCCAACGGTCACGAGTTTATCGCCGATGCGCTCAGCCGCGGCGCAGCAGCGGTGGTGGTCGAGCAGCCGGTGGCGCTGCCGCC
>JAQBPS010000035.1 GCA_028287415.1 Bacillota bacterium
CATCACGGCCATCAGGTATGCCAATTGAGCCTTCATCCGGCAACCCTCCCCTTTTGCTTACGGAACCACTTGTCCCCCCATGAGCGAGACCCACTGCCCCACCACCGGGAGGGCCAAGAGAATCAACCCGTTCGCCAGGAGCACCGCTGTGACCGCTGCCATGGTGACTGCACCGGCGCGGATGCGCTGGCGAGCTGCCTCCTGCTGCAGGACCCGGGAGTGGCGCTCCTCGTCCCGGAGCGCATCCGCCAGGCTGATGCCCACCTTCTGCTGAAGCACGAGGTTGTCGGTGAAGTTCTTGATCTCCTTGTGTCCGGCCCGCTCCGCGAAGCGCTGGAGGGCGGACGGCAGCGGGCTGAGTTTGAGGTCGGCGACCAGCTGGACAAGCTCAGTGCGCAGCGGCTCACGGACGACGGGGACCGATGTGCTGAACGCCTTCTGCGTGGAGGCGCCCGCATCCAGCATCAGCACGAGGTGGGAGACGAGATCGCCGTAGGCCCGGGTGATCGCCTGCTGTCGCTGCCATACCACGGCATTGAGCCACCCGCGGGGCAGCAGCCAGATCACCGGCGGAGCGATGAGCAGTACCTTCAAGTTAGGCATGTGCTTGCCAATGAGGGCCTCCGTCAATATCGCCACAAACAGCCCTGCGGCCGGCACGGTCTGTAGCACCAGGAACTGCTCCGGGGTCAGGCGGCGTGTCACGGGAATCAGCCGCAGTTGCTGCGCCAGGGGGGAGGGCTCCTCGGTCGGGGCGCCCACTGCTGCGGCCGTTTTCGTGCTGAGGCTGCGGAGCATGTGGGCGTATGAAGACCGGGGGAAGGTCAGCAGTACGTAGAGCGCCAGGGCGACTGTCAGTGCCAGCAGGGTGCCGAAGATGAGGTCCATCCGGCTAGCCCTCCTCTACCGAGAACATGGTCGGCAGGATGACGATGCCGAGCCCCGAGAGGAAGACCCACAGGAGCAGCCCCCCGGCAATCGGGCCCTGGAATGACGGCAGGCTGCCGGGATCCCGCATCAGCCAGTAGGGGAGCGGCAGCAGCGAGCCCAGGTAGAAGACCCATGTGAGCCAGCTGTAACCTTTCATCTGCGTCTGTTCCTCGGCGCGTAACTCCTCGGTGTGCCGGTAGCGGGACAGGAGCCGGAAGAGCGCCTCACCGAAATTGGCGCCGCTCTGCACGCTGAGGTCAACCAGCTCGGACAACTGCATGATGTAGGGGTCCCGGCCGAGGCGCTCTGCGACATCCCGGATGGCGTCGCTCAGGCCCATGCCCGCCTCGTAGTCCTGGAGGGCACGGGTAAACTCGCTGCGCAGGGGCTCATCCATGGCGGGTACCGCATCCTGTAGCGCAAGGTACGGATGCGTCCGCACGTCTGCCACTTTGGTCAGCTGGACGAGGATCGGGCCGAGGGTTTTCATCACCCGCAGCCGCAGGCCGGCGGCACGCCGTCTGACCAGGGTGATCGGGAGGAGTGCGAAGGTAACGAACAGGCAGATGCTGAGAACCGGGTTTGCCAGCATGGCGACCAGTCGTGCACCCAGGATGCCGCACCATAGCGAGCTGAACAGAAACAGCCACGGATTGATGGCGAGATGCGCCCGGGCGAGCGACAGCTCTAGGCGCCGGACTGGGCCTGCCAGCACCGGCGGCGTGTCAGGGACACGGTCCGACAGCCAGTGGCTCACCCGTGCGGTTGCCGCATTCACCTTGTTGCTGTGACGGATCGCCAGCCAGTAAGCGAGGCTACTCAGCCCCGTTGCCACCAGCATCGCCACCAGCTGCGCTACTGCCTGCAACATCAACGAACACCCCCCATCTCGCCAGCTTGCGCTTGAAGCGTTCGCTGGGCGGATGGACCGGGACGAACCGGCCCAGCACTTTTTCCGGGGTGACCAGGTCGGGCTCAAACCGGTAGAGGTGGCGGAGGACCGGCGACCCGTCCCGGAACCCCTCGATCTCAGACAGGTGGGTCAGGCGGCGGGAGCCATCGGCCATGCGCTCGACATATGCGACCAGGTCGACCGCCTCGGTCAGGTATTTCAGGACCTCATCGTTCTGGATGGTGAGGCGGGCCTGGAGAATCGCCAGGGCGAGGCGGTCGAACAGGCGCTCCGGGCTTTCGGCGTGCACGGTGCTGGCGCCGGGGTGGCCGGTGGCCATCGCCATCAGTAGCTGGAGGCTTTCCGGGCCGCGCACCTCACCGACGATGATGTAGTCAGGGCGGCGGTGCAGGGCGTGGATCAGCAGCTGCTCCATATCGATGACGTGTTTGTCGTCCTTGCCGCCATGGCGGCATTCCATGTTCAGCACGTGCGGGTGGTAGCGCTCCAGGCCGAGCTCGGCGGTGCTCTCCAGTACCAGTAAGCGGGCCTCACGCGGGAAGTACTGGCCGAGGTAGCGCAGGAGCGTACTCTTGCCGGTGCCGGTCGGGCCGGCGACGAGCAGGTTCGCCCGGCCACGGGCGGCCAGTTGCAGCAGGGTGAGCATCTCGGCGCTGGCAAAGTCGCTCTTCAGGTAGGACTCTGTCGAGAGGTTCTCGATGGACGGTTTGCGGACGTTCAGCGTGCAGAAGGGGGTGACCGGCGGGACGGAGGCGGCCACCCGGACGTTCCCTTCGAGGCGCCCGGTTGCGAGCGGGGAGGCGGCTGAGAGCTCAATGCCGAGCGGCCCCAGCACGCGCTGGGCGACGTAGAAAACGTGGGTGTCGTCCCGGAACTGGACCTCCGGCATGCGTTCCAACTTGCCGTGACGCTCAATCCAGACATCGTCCCAGCGGTTGACGATGATCTCGGACAGCTCCGACTGCTCGAGCAGCGCCTGGAGGGGGCCCAACCCTGCCACGTGATCGTAGATGCGCTCCACGAGTTTGGCGTGGGTGTACCCGGGGACGGCTGCATCCCGGCGCTCGAGCAGGTAGCCTTCGATGCGGCCCTGAATCTCCCGCCGGCTCTGCGGGGTGAGGTTCGCCTCCTGGAGCAGCTGGGGGAAGTTCTCACGCAGGTACTGCTGCACACGGCTGGTGATGCGCTTCAGGGCGGGGTCGTCCCAGGGGTTTCGCTGCTGGTCCGGGGCGGAGACGGCCGCCTGTCTGCGGCGCTCGATCCGCTCCTGAAGGATGATGGTGGGCATGGGTCAGGCCCTCCCCTTGGCGGCCAGGCTGGCGGCGGCGGCTGCTGCTGCGGCGGCTGCCCGGCCGACCGGCAGCGCGGGATCCAGCAGCCTGGCCACGCTGTCGATGCCCTTGCGGAAGGCGACGAGTTCGGCTTGATTGCCGTCAGTGAGAACCGGAATTCCGCCGGACTCGGTGATCTGCGCCAGGGCCCCGCAGTAGGGCACTTCGGCCCGCACCGGCAGGCTGAACTCGAACTCAATCTGGCGGGCAGTGGCGGGGCCCGGGCGGTTGAGGATCAGTTCGCCCTGGAGATGGGAGAGGCCCAGCTCATCCAGCTGCGTCAGGTAGCGGCGCAGGTGGAAGCGGTCGGCGACATGGCCCGAGACGATCCACATTGCCTGGTCGGCCATTTCTAAGGTCACGTATGTAGGGGTGTAGTCGATGGGGGAGGGCAGATCGACCAGGATCAGGTCGAACATGTCCTGGAGCAGGGATAGCAGCAGTTCCACATGCTCTGCGTGGATCTGGGAGAGGGCGAGCGGGCGGTAGAGGCCGCCGAGCACCTGGAGGTTGGGCACGCCGGGCACGGGGAGCAGCACCGCCGACAGGGCCTCCTGGGTGAGGTTTCGGGCGGCGAGCATGGGCAGGATTGTCGAAAGGCAGCTGCTCTGCGGCACCCGTTCCCGGAACAGGCCCAGGAGCAAGGCGACGTCGGGCGCTGTCAGGTTGAGGTCGACGACCACCACCCGCTGTGTGCTGCGCAGGGCCAGCAGGGTGCCCGTATTGGCGACGATTGTCGATACCCCGGCGCTGCCGGGGGACCAGAAGGCCACGATCTTACTTTTGATGGCTCATCCCTCCCCTGCTGACTCCCGATAGAAGTAGACCGCCGCTTTGGATTCCACAGCTGCGACCAGTTTCAGGGCCTGGGCTTCGGTCAGGTCGAGGATCACGGTGGCGGGGAGGCCGCTGCCGGGTGTGGTGGGCATGCCCAGCGGCGCAGCCTGCTGTGGTTTTGTTTTATCGTCGGCGGGGGCGGCGGACTGGCCGGAGGAGTTGCGGACATCGACGACCCGCACATTGCGGAAGAGGACGGTCGCCTGGGGGTCCGTGGGGGCATTCTTGTCCTTGGTGTCGGGCTTCGGCACGATCATGATGGTTACCTTATCGCCGGGACGCATCTTGCCGCCGAGGGCGTACTGGCCGTTGACTGGGATGGCCAGGAGGCCGTCGCTGATGGTGTCTTTGGCCACCGGAGCGGCAGCCTGGAGGCGGCGGTGGGTGAGGGTTTCGCCCCGGAGAATCGGGACGGAGACCCATTTGCCAACGGCCGACTCCCAGGCGACGGGGTCCGGGGGGAGTGCGGCGCTGGGGATCTGCATGCGGGTGAGCTGCTCGGCGGTGATCTGGGTGCCGGCGGGGAGATCGGCGCTGGCGACGATCACTTCCACTTCAGGGAAGACCCTTCGCCAGGCGAGGGTCGCCAGGAGCGCTGTGACCACGAAACAGACGGCGGCGATGACCAGCGGCATACGAGCGCTGCGCAGATGAAATCCCCCCAGGCATTCAATACATCATCATGGAATATAATTACATAGATGTGCACTGTTTACAAGAGTGTTCTGTGAAATTTTCAAGTTATTACCGATCTTTACATAGTGCGGGAGCGTTATGGATATGGAAAAGGCAAAAGGACGGGGGATGCCCATGAGCGGCGGCGACTGGCACGATGATGAGGAGGATCGCCTGCCCCGCAAACCCGCCCGTGAGGGCACGGATGCGTGGCGGCCCGGCCCGCACGACTGGTCAGACAGGCTCGCGACGGAGCCGCTGGAGCAGCCGATCAGGCAGCCGCTTGCGGGCGAAAACCGTCCCGTGCTGACCGTTGTGGCAGGCGCCT
>JAQBPS010000620.1 GCA_028287415.1 Bacillota bacterium
CTGATGTCACGATGACGAGCACCAGGACCGCGATGCTACGGAGCATCTCCACCCGGGCCATGGCCTGTACGTCGGCAATCGCGGTCGTCGCATAGGCCGCCCATCCGATGGACGGGATGGGCACGGCCGCACCCATTCGCCGCGTGTTGTCGACTGCGGACTGGTACTCGGGAATCACGGTCTTTTCGCCACGCAGGGCGCCCGGGGCCGGCCCGCCGCCGGTGAGCCGTCGGCGGGCCCAGTCCAGATCGGGGTCCGTACTGCGGTAGACGAGTATGCCCTGCCGGTCGACAAGACCGAACAGGCGGCTGCCCGGGCGCTGTGCGGGCAGGGCGACGCCGATCTTGCGCGCATCGACAGTCGCGACGATGATCCCCAGCAGCTTATGCCCCTCCCTGATCCCCCTGCTGACCGTGATCACCGGCTCGCCCGTGATGCGGGAGTTCATCAGATCGGAAATATTCGCGCTTTCGCCCGCCATGATGCCCTGGATGTGCTGTCGGTCCGCCAGTTGCCCGCCGTACATGCGGGGGTCGGTGCCAGCGATCACCTGACCGTCAGCGCCCAGCCACGTGAAGCGCACGACGGCTTGGTAGTGACTGAGCTGCTCCTGCAGCAGCGCTTCGGCGTTCGCCGTGTTGGGCCCTTGGTAGGCGAGCGACGTGCCGATCGCGAGTTCGGCCGTCCAGACGCTGTCGATGTAGTTGTGGAAGGCGGTCCCGATCGCCCCGGCGAAATCCAGGCTCTCCTGAAGGTCCTCTTGCTGGTGACCGTGGGCGCGGCTGTAGATCTGCACCGCATCGAGCAGCACCAGCGGCAGCAGCACCAGGAGCACCAATCCGATCAGCTTCTTGCGCACGCCCACTGGCCTACACCACCCCCCACGCACCCGTTGCAGGGCAGAATTTCGCTGCACGGGAGACGGAATCCTCCATCATTTCTTAAGACATATATATTTATGTAGACCAAAATCGACAGAAGCGGACCGCATACGACATGCTGCGCGCGGAAAAGCCCCGTGAGGGCCATGACCTCACGGGGCTTCTGCGGGACCGCGCTTTACTCGCCGGCCTCGGGCTTCTTCGGCTTGACCATGGCGTCCGGCTTCACCCACTGGGACTGGCCGGTGTAGTACTGATCACCGCCGCTCGCATCGTGGATGCAGACCGTGGGGAATTCCTTGACGGTCAGCCTGCGCACCGCCTCGGCGCCCAGGTCCTCGTAGGCCACGACCTCAGCCTGCTCGATCGTCCGGGCCAGCAGGGCGCCCGCCCCGCCGGTCGATACGAGGTAGACGGCGCCGTGCTCCACGAAGCCCGCCTTGACCTCATCGCTGCGATACCCCTTGCCGATGACGCCCTTGACGCCCTGGCGCAGCATTTCGGGGGTGAACTTATCCATGCGGTAGCTGGTGGTGGGACCGGCGGAGCCGATCACCTGGCCGGGCTTGGGCGGGGTGGGGCCGACGTAGTAAATGACGGCGCCCTGTGTGTCGAAGGGCAGCGAGCGGCCGGCCTCCAGGTCCTCGATCATCCGCTTGTGGGCGGCGTCGCGGGCCGTATAGATCGCGCCGGTGATGTAGACCTCGTCGCCCGCTTTGACGCCCCGGACCTGCTCCTCGGTGAGCGGCGTGGTGATGTAGACCTTGGCCATTACAGCACCGCCTCCTTGTGGCGATGGCTGTGGCACTCAATGTTGACGGCCACGGGCAGCGCGGTGATGTGGCAGCCGAAGAATTCAACATGGACGGCGAGTGCGGTGACGGTGCCGCCCAGACCCATCGGACCGACGCCGAGCTTGTTGATCTCCTCGATCAGTTCCTGCTCCCGGGCGGCCCATTCCGGATCGGGGTGAGGAGCGCCCACGTGGCGCAGCAGCGACTTCTTGGCAAGGAGGGCGGACTTGTCGAAGTTGCCGCCGATGCCGACGCCCACGATCAGGGGCGGGCAGGCGTTCGGACCGGCATTGGCGACGGTTTCAACGATAAAGCGCTTGGCGCCCTCCCAGCCGGCGGAGGGCGGCAGCATTTTCAGCTGGCTCATGTTCTCGGAACCGCCGCCCTTGCAGTCGACCTTCACCTTGACCTGGTCGCCGGGGACGATGTCGGTATAGATCATGGCAGGGGTGTTGTCCTTGGTGTTCACCCGGTTGATCGGGTCATTCAGCATGGACATGCGGAGGTAGCCTTCCTTGTAGCCGGTGGCGACGCCGCGGTTGACCGCCTCCGTGAGGCTGCCGCCGACAAGGTGCACGTCCTGGCCGATTTCCAGGAAGACGAGGGCGACACCGGTGTCCTGGCACATGGGGACCCGCTCGGTGTCGGCGATGGTGTAGTTCTCCGTGATCTGAAGCAGGATCGCCTGGCCGACGGGTGCCTCCTCCAGGGACTTGGCCCGGGAGATCGCATCGGTCACGTCCTGCTCCAGCTTGAAGTTGGCGTCCTGAACGAGACGGGCGATTGTTTCGGCGATCTGATCCACGTGGACGTCGCGCACCGTCACTCCTCCTTAGTAGATGGGGCAATAACAGAGCATAATCACTTCACTAATGTAACACCGGCAATGGATTCTGTCAGCTTTGCGGGGTTGAGAATTTTACCTGCTGGCCTTGCCTGTCGGGATGGGCCTTTTGTGCCCCTATAATTAATACATTTTTATGGCCACGGATTTCACAGATTGCGCGGATTCGGACATAATAAAATATATCAGTGTAATCCGTGAAATCCGTATATCCGCGGCAAAATAATGCCCGGCTTCCGGCATCTCAAAAGTTTTCGTAAGCGTGGTGCAGGATCGGCCGGAGCTTTTCCGGGGGCTCGACCTCCATCTCCCCGGTGAGCACCTCACGGCCCTCCTGATCCTGGAGGCGATAGCGGATAATGACCCGGCGGCTGTCCGGCCACATCTCCGCAATCGCCATCTCTCCGGTGATCTGGTCCCCAACCTGGGGCGGGTGGTGCAGGCGATATGTATGCGCATGCGTGAGACTCCCCAGGCCGGGCAGCACATTCGCCACGGGACCCATGACGAAGCCCGCCAGCATGTTCGCGGGGACGATCAGCCGCTCGTACTTGGTCCGACCCGCGTAGGCAGAGTCCGCATAAAGCGGGTTGAGGTCGCCCGACAGGCCCATGTACTGGAGCACGTCATGCCTGGTCACGGGGCGGCTCAGCGTGGCCCGGTCGCCGACGCGCAGCTCGTCGTAGGTCCTGCCGAGCGCATCACGGAAGAATCCCATGGGACCACCTCTCCCAGGGCGCATTTGGCCCAATTATACCACATGGCGATCGAGTAGATTTCTTCACCGAACCTTGGCCTCAATGTACACCAACGTACGGTTTAATGATAATCGTCAGCTGACAAAATTCAGAGATCCAAGGAGGACACTGGCATGACGAGAGCAAAATGGTCCATGATGATCGGTGCCGTTGTGGTGGCAAGTAGCGTGTTCGCAGGGATGGCGTCCGCTGCCGACGGAGGCCACAAGGCCGCCCCGGCTGCTGTGCAGGCAGTGAAGGATCAGCAGATCGAGACGACTCTGCCGAAGGGCGATGTATTCGCCCTCAAGCTGAGCAAGGCCGCCCTCGCCTCGCCCGAGCAACTCCGTGCTGAACTGGACGCAGCCGTTTCGGCCGGCAGCATCACCAGTGCTGATGCGGATATCATGTACCATAAGCTCACGACGGGCAATTCGGTCACCAAGTAATTGATACGGTGCGGACGCCCGGCCCAGGCAGAAACTGCTTGGGCCGGCCCCCACATGTCCTGCGCAAAGGAGGAGCGAACCATGCCAGCGTTCCTTCTGCTCGTAGAAGATGATCTGGACCTGGCGGCAGCAGTCAAGATGGCATTGGAGGATGAAGGCTGGCAGGTGGAGCACGCCGCCAATGGTGAAACCGGCCTGCGCCGGGCCGAGTCAGGCGAGCATGAACTGGCCATTTTAGATGTGCGACTGCCCGGCATCAACGGTTTCGACCTCTGCCGACAGCTGCGGCGAAGCAGCAACATGCCGGTCCTCTTTCTCACCGCCCGCGCCTCCGAAACCGACAAAGTCGTGGGCCTGGAGCTGGGGGGCGACGATTACCTGGCCAAGCCCTTCGGCATGCGCGAACTCAGAGCCCGTGTCCGGGCGCTCCTCCGCCGGGCGAGCGCACAGCCCGCAGATGAAAAACGGATTCGCGTACACGACCTGCTGATCCTCCCGGAGCGGCAGTCTGTTTACCGCGGCCAGGAGCGGCTTCCCCTGACGGCCAGCGAGTACCAGCTGCTGCTGACCCTTGCCCGCCGGCCCGGGATGATCTTCACGCGTGAGATGCTAATGGACACGCTCTGGGAGACCGACCACAACACCGGCAGTCCGTTGACCGTAAACGTACATATGCGCAACCTGCGTGCCAAGCTGGGCGATGAGCCGACGGTCTCCCGCTACATCGTCAGCGTGCGGGGCATCGGGTACAAGCTCAACGAGGAGCCGCGATGAAAACGGGAGACAGCCTGCGCACCAGACTGGTGGCGAGCTATGTCGCTCTGGCGCTGGTGCTGCTCTCAGTGATCGGCTATGTCTTCGCAAACGCGCTAAGCCTCTATGCAGTTTCAGTGCAGCGTACGCACTTGAATGCGGCGTTCAAACAAGCCGTCCTGCTGCTTGAGGATGCCCGCGGGCTGAACCTCACCCAGGACGAGACGGTGCAATTGCTGCGGCAAAAACTGCCCGAGTTGCGGGTCGACGCGGCACAATTGCCGGCTACGAAGGCGGAAATCTTCGCACAGAGCGGCGCACAGTCTGGCGGGAAGGGGGTGCTGCTGTACACGGCGATGCCCGGCGAGACGTCGTTCATGCTGCCCGCGGGCAAGGGCTCGCCCACGACCTATTACCGGTTCACGGCGCCGCCCTCGGCCGGACTGACGCTCTCCAGCCTGTACCGGCAGGTGCTGGCCGTGCTGGTGGCCGCACTGCTCCTCTCCGGTCTGGCAGGCTGGCTTCTGAGCCGCTGGATCGCCCGGCCGGTGGTCCTGCAACTGCGGGAGTCATTTGAAAAACTGGCCGCCGACCGCGACACAGCGCAGCGCTTTGCCTCCGATGCCGCCCATGAGCTAAGAACCCCTGTGACAACGCTGCGGGCGTACTATGAGGTCCTGGCGGAGCATCCGGAGCGGCTGAACCGGGTCTCGCCGGCCATTACCCGGCAAATTGAGCGGATGGAGCAGATCATCGCCGGACTGCTGCAGATGGCAAACCTCGGCGAGGGCGGCGGCATCGTTCTGCAGCCCGACGACCTGCGTGCGCTGCTCCAACGCATGGAGTCGGCGTACCGGGCGCAGGCCGAAGCAAGCGGCCACCACCTCACCACCGCCTGGCCTGATGGCCCGTTGCCGGTACTGCTGGATCAGCGATTGCTGGAACTGGCTGTCAACAATTTGATGGCGAATGCCTGCAAGTACACGGCCCCCGGCGGGCAGTTGGGGCTGACGCTGGCTTGCGACGGCAGCGATGCCGTAATCACTGTCGCGGATTCCGGCAAGGGCATTCCGCCCGCGGAACTGGCACACAGCTTCGATCGCTTTCACCGTAGCGTGGACAGCCAGTCGATTTCGGGCAGCGGCCTCGGGCTCGCCATTGCCAGGGAAGCCGTGCAGCGGATGGGCGGCACAATCTCGGCGGAGAGCACGGTGGGGACGGGCAGCCGCTTCTTGATTCGGCTCCCGTTACTGCCGTCTACCGACGGCGCACACCGACAATAAATTCGGGCGAGCCAACAGGCCCGCCCGAATTTGCTATAACCGGTAACCAATTACCTTGGCGCTCTGCATGACCAGTTCGCCCAGCCGTGCAGTTGACTCAGCATCAAACCGGGTGACCGGCCCCGAGATCGCCAGGGCTGCTACACAGCGGCCCACCCGGTCCAGGACCGGCGCCGCCACCGAAGCGACCCCCGCCTCGCGCTCCTCCAGACTGACCGCCCAGCCCTGCCCCAATGCGTCGCCAATGGCTCCCGCGAGGGCGCCCCGGTCGAACTCAGCCGGCAGGATCTGGTCAAGGAGCGCACCGCAGTCCCCACCGGGCGCCCAGGCCAGCAGTACTTTGCCGGATGCGCCCAGGTAAAGCGGCAGCCGCTCTCCCAGTCCGACCACCCGGCGCACCGCCAGCGGCCCCTCGGCCCGCTGCACGCGAACGCGCTCAAGCCCGTCCCGCACATACAGGCTAACGGTCTCCTGGGCACGGTCGCGCAGGAGGGCCATTTCCGAGTAGGCCACGGTCGGCACGTCGCCGGACGTGAGGTAGACGCTGGCCAATTCCAGCGCCTTGAGGCCGAGCTGGTACCGCCCGGTCACCCCGTCATGCCGCACAAAGCCCTTCGCTTCCAGCGCGGCCAGAATCCGGTGAACCGTACTCTTATACAAGCCGACCTTCTCGGCGATCTGTGTGACGCCGAGGCCGGCGGTCTCGCCCGCAAAACAAAGCAATACGTCAAGGGCCCGCTCCACCGAACGGATCGTCTGTCCCTCTTCCTTCAGGAGGTCACCCCCCGCACCTGAGCCGGAACGTGCAGCCGAACCACGGCGTAGGTCAGCCCACCGCCGCCGCTGTCCGGCCACCTGCCTCGCGACCGCTGCGGGGGGCGCTCCAGCAAGCCCCACCCGACACTGCCGTTATGGCTGCCATTCCTTGGCGTTAGTATAGCACAACGTTCCGCCTTACGGAACACTGTTCCAAAATGGCGTCAGCGAATCTGACCCGCTCCCAGGATGATGTACTTATAGCTCGTCAGTTCCGCCAGCCCCATGGGGCCGCGGGCGTGCAGCTTCTGTGTGCTGATGCCGATCTCGGCGCCAAAGCCGAACTCCCCGCCGTCCGTGAACCGGGTCGAGGCATTGTGGTAGACCGCTGCTGCATCCACCTGGTGCAGGAAGCGGGCCGCCGCCTCCTCGTCCGCTGTGATGATCGACTCCGAATGCCGGGTACCGTAGGTGCCGATGTGCGCCAGCGCCTCCTGCAGCCCGTCCACCACCCGGACGGCGAGGATCAGGTCGTTGTACTCGGTCCGCCAGTCCGCCTCGGTGGCCGCTTCTGCCCACGGCAAGTGCTTCCGGGTCTCCTCGCAGCCCCGCACCACGACCCCCGCCTGCCGCAGCGCCGCCCCCGCAGCCGGCAGGAATGCGGCGGCAACGGCCCGGTCCACGAGCAGCGTCTCCAGCGCGTTGCAGACGGCCGGGTTGCTGCACTTGGCATTCACGGCGATCGCCCGGGCCATCGCCAGATCGGCAGCCGCATGCACATAGAGATGGCAGACACCCGTCCCCGTCTCGATGACCGGCACCCGGCTCTGCTCCAGCACCGCCCGGATCAGGCCGGCGCCGCCCCGGGGGATCAGCACATCGACAAGGCCCGTAGCGGTCATCAACTCCGCAGTCGCCTCACGGGTCGGCGGCAACACCTGGACCAGGTCGGCCGGGAACCCGGCCGCCTCCAGCCCGGCGGCAATTGCCTCGCCCAGGGCGGTATTTGACCGCGCCGCTTCCCGCCCGCCCTTGAGCAACACCGCGTTGCCCGCCTTGAGGCAGAGTACGGCGGCATCGACCGTGACGCCAGGCCGCGCCTCATAAATGATGCCGATCACGCCCAGGGGCACCCGCACCCGGCTGATCTGAAGCCCGTTCGGCCGCTCCCATGCCGCCAGCTCCTCACCGAGCACCTCCGGCAACGCGGCCACCGCCCGGACGCCCGCCACAAAGGCCGCCAAGTTCCGCTCATCCAGCCGGAGGCGGGCCACCATCGGGCCAGGCAGGTTCGGCGACGCAGCCGCCATATCCGCCGCATTTGCGGCGAGGATCGCGGCCGACCGCTCTTCTAGAGCCAGGGCAATCCGCTCCAGCGCCTCGTTGCGGCGCTCGGCCGGCGCCGTCCCCAGCCCCGGCTGGGCAGCCTTGGCCCTGCGTGCCATCTCCCGTACCATGCGCTACCCCTCCCCCGCCACAGCCTTCAGACCCGGTGCAAACAATGTGCCGACCGGCTCGCCCGCCAGGATCGCCCGCAGGACACCGGGGCGGGCGCCGTCCGCCAGCACGGTCGGAATCCCCGCCGTACCGCAGATCCGGGCCGCCTGCACCTTCGTGACCATGCCGCCGGTGCCGTTGCCGGTCCCGGCGCCGCCGGCAGCACGCTCGAGGTCATCTTGCAGGGAGACCTGCGCGAGGGGCAGCAGGCCCGGCGTGGTACGCGGGTCGGCGGGATAGAAGCCGTCCACGTCGGAGAGCAGGATCAGCAGGTCAGCGCCGGCGAGCACCGCCACCCGGGCGGACAGGGTATCATTATCACCGACACGGATCTCCTCGTTCGCGACCGTATCATTTTCATTGACGACCGGGATCACCCGCCACCCGAAAAGCTGAGCCATGGTGGCCGTCGCGTTCGCCTTGCGGCCCGCATCTTCAAAGTCCTCCCGGGTGAGCAGGACCTGTCCGACCACACAGCCATACTCGGCGAACAGCGCTTCATAGCGCTGCATCAGCAGGCCCTGCC
>JAQBPS010000624.1 GCA_028287415.1 Bacillota bacterium
CGCTTTGGCGGACGGATGGGCCAGGACGAAAGGCACCGACAGGTAGAACAACAAATGCGTGAGTTCTTTACGAAGGCGCTGCCGAAACCGGCAGCGCCATCCGCGCAACTAGCATTGCGAACTGTGATCGTCATCGGTGCGGGGTTGGCCGGGCTGTCGGCGGCCTGGTGGCTGAAACGGATGGGCTTGGGGCGCGTCGTTGTCCTGGAGGCCCGGGATGCCGTGGGCGGCCGGGTGCGCAGCCTGACCGATTTCTCGCCGGGGCGGATCATCGAGGCCGGCGCCGAACTGATCGGCGTGAACCACCCGCTCTGGCACTTCTTTGCGCGCAAGTTCGGCCTCGGACTCACAGCAATTGCTGCCCAACGTGACTACCAGGATGCCGGACTGGCGATTCCGACCTACCTGAATGGGTCACTGCTGGACCGGGACCAGCTGATGCTGGTCTACCACGAGATGACCGCGGCGCTGGAGCAGATCTCCCGGGAGGCTGAGCCGGTCGATCCGTACAGACCCTGGCGCACCCCGGACGCAGCGGCTCTGGACGCGCAGTCCGTTGCCGAGCGGCTCGCGGCACTGCCGGTCTCGGAACTGACGCGCGAGGCGCTCCGCACGCATCTGGAAAACGACAACGCCGCCACCACCGAACATCAGAGCTACCTGGGGCTGCTCTCGCTTGTCCGGGGGGGCGGGCTGATGAACTACTGGCGCCATACGGAGATTTTTCGCTGCGATACCGGCAACCAGATGCTGGCCACGCGACTGCTGCACGCCGTGCAGGAGCAAGAGGGGAGCCGGGTCCTGCTCGCCCATCCCGTGGGCAGGATCACGATCACGGACGGGGGCGATCACGCCGTGGTCACGGCGAGCGGCACGGACTTCGGCGGCGACTATGTCGTACTGGCCGTGCCGCCGAGCATCTGGCCGGAGATTGCGATCTCCCCGGCGCTGCCGCCATACCTGCGCCCGCACCTGGGCCCGGCAGTGAAGTACCTGAGCAACCTCCGGTCCCGGTTCTGGGTCCGGGCCGGGCTGGCGCCCTGCGGCCTCTCGGACGAACTCGGCGAAACGTGGGAGGGGACCGACACGCAGGCGGTGCCGGCAACCCAGGGGTGCGAGCTGACCGTGTTCGCAGGCGGGCCTGAGGCCGAGGCAGCACTGAGCGCGCCGGATCCCCGGCACTACTTTACCGCGGGTCTTGAGCCGCTGCTGCCGGGCTATAGCGACAACGTGCTGAACACCCTGTTTGCGGCGTGGCCCCGTGCCCCCTGGACTCGGACGGGCTATTCCGCCCCGGCGCCGGGCCAGGTCACCACAATCGGCCCCGTCCTGAACAGCGCCCACCATGGCCGGCTCTTCTTCGCGGGCGAGCACGTGTCGACCGCCTTCTTCGGCCACATGGAGGGTGCGCTCCAGTCAGGCCTGCTGGCGGCGCTCCGGATCCTGCGCCAGGAGGGGGTGCCCAGCGCGTTCGCCGACATTTAGTGCGCCGCCGCCTGCTCTTTAAAGACGACCCGCAGCAGCAGCGGGGTCACGAGCGTGGTCGCCAGCGTCATCAGCACCATCGCCGCGAAGATCTCCGGCCCGATCACCCCGCTGCTGAGGCCGATGCCCGCCACGATCAGGGCGACCTCACCCCGGGAGATCATGCCGGTGCCGACCCGCAGCGATTCCGGCCAGGTGAAGCCGACCGCCTTGACGCCCAGACCGCTGCCGATTACCTTGGTGACGACCGCCGCGACCACAATCCACAGCGTGAAGGCGAGCCCGCCGCCGGCCAGCGCCTGGCGGGCGTTGGCCTCCAGGCCGATGCTGACGAAAAAGATCGGCACAAAAAAGCCGTAAGCGATCACGGAGAGTTTTTCGGTGATCTGATGCTTTAACTGCCCCTCCTGCCCGATCACGATGCCAGCCAGGTAGGCGCCTGTGATCGGGGCCATGCCGCCGTAATGCTCGGCCGTGAAGGCATAGAGCAGCCCCACGGCGACGGCAAGCGCAATCAGCACCTCGCTCCCCGGCCAATTGTCCGCCTTGCGCAGGAGCGGCCGCACCACGTAGCCGAGGCCGATCCCTGCGCCGATATACAGGATCACCTTGGCCAGGATCAGCAGGATGCTCCCGCCGCCTTGCGTGCCTGCACCGGCGCCTGTGCCGTAGAGCGCGACCACGATCGACAGGACCAGCAGGCCCATCACATCGTCGATGACGGCGGCGCCGAGGATCGTGCTCCCTTCCTTGGTGCGCAGTTGCTTCATCTCAAAGAGGGTCTGGGCCGAAATGCTGACGCTGGTGGCGGTGAGCACCGTGCCGATGAAGATGGCCTCTGAATGGGGGTACCCGAAGGCAAGGGCAATGGCGTACCCCGCGGCCATGGGCAGGATGACACCGCCGGCAGCACCGACAAAAGCGGCCGCCCCGACCTTGCGCATCTGCGGGAGATCGGTCTCCAGGCCGGCGAGGAACATGAGGAAGATCACGCCAATCTCCGCGAAGTCCGTCACGGCTGCATGAACGCCGGGGTCAGGGAAGAAGTGCAGCAGGTTGATCAGTGTCGGGCCGAGCAAGAGGCCGACCAGCAGTTCGCCGAACACCGCCGGCTGGCCGATTCGTTTGCTCAATGCCCCGCCGGCCTTGCTGGCTGTGATGACCAGCGCAGTCAAAGCCAACAGCTGTAAAAGATGTGACATGGTGACCTTCCTTTGTCTGTGGTTTCCCTGAGAACGGACTTCGCCGCGGAGCACGGGGCGCCCTGCCCCAGCCCGCGCATCGTAGCTTCCCCCGGGAAAACCTGAAATTGCTTGTTGCTAAAGGCTTCACGGCTTGTTATAATAGCTTTCGCCGCCTGTTTCTGCAGGTAGCACACACGGACGGGGCTATAGCTCAGTTGGGAGAGCGCTTGAATCGCACTCAAGAGGTCAGGGGTTCGACTCCCCTTAGCTCCACCAGGTTTCGCATATGCGCCCGTAGCTCAGCGGATTAGAGTACCTGACTACGGATCAGGTGGTCGGGGGTTCGAATCCCTCCGGGCGCACCACATGTCCCAGTTCCCCCTCCCGCGGCGGCAGAGGCCC
>JAQBPS010000642.1 GCA_028287415.1 Bacillota bacterium
GCCCTGAGGCTGCCCTGCCCGCCCCCGCGGCGGAAGCCCGCTGCGAGCTGATCGACCGCCGGGGCGCCGACCCCTGGGATGCGCTGGCTGAGTTCCCCGATGCCTTGCTTTTCTCAGAGGCAAACGCCTACCCGGGCTTGCGCACGGTTGACCGCTATGGCCTGCGGGCCGCGGCTGACATGGTGCTGCTCTCGCCGCCGCCGAGCGCCCGCCTGCTGGACGAGGCGGCGGCCCGGTCCGGCGCCCGCAGGCTGGTCCTGGCCTGGCCCACGCTGGCGCCGCCCGAGGAGGAGCGCTTCCTGCCCACCCTGCTGCACCTCGTCAACGAGGCGATGGCCGCCAGCCCCTATGTCAGCGTCGCCCGGCTGGCCGTCCGGACTGGCGAACTGGAGATCGTGATCCGGCTTGCGCTCGAGGTGCTCGCAGAAAGCGACCTCCTCGCCATTGACGAGGAGGAGGGTGAGGTGCTCAGGCTGCGCCGGCGCACCGACGGGCGGGGGATCAAGGAGAGCGCAGCGCTTGAGCGCATGCGCTTCCTGCTCGGCGAGAGCCGGGCCTTCCGCCGCTTCCTGCGAACGGCGCTACTGCCCGCCGTGGAGCGGGTGATCTACTCCGCCTGAAACTCCTGCACTGCTGGCTCGTCGTTCGCGAGCGGCCGGACTGTCGGGTGGTAAATGAGTGAGCGGTTCAGTTTGAGCGGCTCCTCGCCGGCTGCCTTGAGCGCCGCCTCGGCCTCCGCCTCCGTCAGGGCGCCGTCCAGGGTGCGGAACATGAAGTAGGGCCCGCGGGCGCCCTCGCCCTCCACCCAGGCCGCCCAGACCTCGCTGGCGCCCTCGGGAATTTCAACCTCCACCAGCCCTGCTGAATAGCCGCCCTGCGTGTGCAGCGCTGCCTCAATGGCGGCGCTTTGCGTCATGCCCGGCACCGGTTCGAGAACGAAGAGCCCCTTCTGCCGGAACATCACGATATACATTGGCCGCAGCGCCATTAGCTTAGCCCCCCAACGGTTTTCCATCTTACCCATCTTCGCCTCATTGCGCTGGCGTCCCTGCGCCCAGGGTGATACGATTGACCGAAGGAGAAGGGGAGGGAACGGTTTGCATCCATTTGTCTTTCAATCGGTGAAGTTCTCGCTCCGGTGGGAGAACGTCGCCATTATCGTCGCCATTCTGACCGGGCTCTGGCTGGCCCAGCGGCGCGCTGCGCACAAGGGACAAGCCTATCAGGACATGATTCTCGATCTGACGATCTGGCTGGTGGTAGCGGGTATCGCCGGCGCACGCATCTGGGAGATGATTTTTACCTGGAACCAATATGTGGACCACCCCTGGGAGCGGCTCGCGTTCTGGAACGGGGGTATGTCCATTCAAGGGTCGATTCTGGGCGGTCTGTTGGCAGCCGTACTATTCGCGTGGCGTCGCAAGGTGCGGGTCTGGGAACTGCTCGACATTCTAGCCCCGCCCATGCTGCTTGGCCAGGCCATCGGCCGGGTCGGTTGCTTTCTCAGCGGCGATGCCTTCGGGCAGCCGATCAGTACGGTGCCGTGGCTGCCCTCGTGGATCGGCGTTGTCTACGCGCCGAACTCGCCGGCAGCGGCGGTTTTCGGCCGGACGCCGCTGGTGCCCGCAGAATTATTTGAGATGTTCCTCGATCTGGTAATTTTCGCGGGATTGCTCTGGTACAAGCCCCGACGGGAAGTCGCTGGCCGCACAGTGCTGGCGTATGCCGCATGCTATTCGATCGCCAGGTATCTGCTGGAGTTCTTGCGGGCTGACTCCCTTCAGTTCGCGGGGCTGAAGGCAGCACAGTTGCTCTCGCTGGCAATGATTGCGGTGTGCGCCGTCCTGTTGGCGATCCGGTATCGCAGCCCTGACATAAATAAGACAAAGGCGGCAGGTTAACCCCGCCGCCTCGCTTTTATTTCAGCCCTTTGACTGCGTTTTCGGCAGCCAGGACTTCATCGCACTCATTACATTCCAGCATATCTTCGACGGCACCTGAGGTCACGCAGAGGATCCGCGCTACGGCCGATCCGCTGTTTTCAATGCGGTGGGGCATGAACCCGTTCCAGTGCAGGGAGTCCCCTGCCCGGAGCACCATGGTGTCCTCACCCTGCGTTACCCGCACGGTTCCTTCCAGCACATAGTGGCATTCCTCGCCCTCATGGGCGTGGTGGTCGCCGCCGGTGCCGGACCCGGGCTGCAGTTCTATGATCAGCATTTTCAAGTTGCGCCGGTTGGCCGACAGCATCTGTACGAGCAGGCCCTCAGGGCCAACCCGGTACTCTTGCCGTTCGTTGGCCCGAACGACTTGAATCTTTTCTTCGACGGTCAGGAACAGGTAAGCGATTGGCACACTCAGACCGCCGGCCAACCGCTCCAGTGCCTGGAGCGACGGAGAGGCCTTATCATTTTCCAGTTGGCAGATAAACCCTTTGGAAAGCCCACTGCGGTCAGAGAGTTCCTGAAGAGTAATCCCCTTTGAGGTACGGGTCTGGCGAATGCGAGTGCCCAGCGGCATGCCTTCCTACTCCTCCTTGGACTAAAAGGCCAGGTCAGACGAGGTGACGGTGGCGTAGCCGGGTACATAGACACCGGAATCCAGGATGCGCTTCAGCGCCTGGCGGGCACGGTGCAAGCGGGCCTTGAGCGCCCCTACCTCGATACCCAGCAGGTCAGCTACCTGGCTGTTGGACAGATCCTCCAGGTCGCGCAGTTCCAGAAGCCGGCGCTGCGTTGCCGGCAGCTTGCCAAGAGCGGCCCGGACCAGGTTTTCCCGGTAATGCTGCTCCGCGAACTCGTCCGGACTGTCCGGTGTATGGTTATCCAGCACGGCCAGCGATGCGCCTGGCGAGTGCTCAAGCGTAGCTTCAAGGGACTCCGCAGCGGTGCGGCCCCGCTTGCGGCGAATGTCCAGACAGGTGTTGGCAGCGAGGCGGTAGAGCCAGGTGCCAAACCGGGAGCGGCCCTGGAACTTGGGCAGCGCCGCCATGAGCTTGAGCAGGATTTCCTGGACGGCGTCCAGGGCATCATGATGGTTGCCAAGCATGCGGAACGAGAGTCGGTAAAGCCGGTCTTCGTATCGGCGGACAATCTCTTCAAACGCGGACTTTTGCCCCTTGAGGTAAGCCGCGACCAGTTCTTCATCAGTCGGAACGGCGACCGGATGCGGTCGTGCATTAGGAATGTGCGTTACCGGAACCTGCGAAAGTGCGTTACTCGTGGCCTTCATTGATGTTCCCCCTTCCTCGGGAAGGTTATGTACCAGGTAACTTCGTTTGCTTGTGCTAAACTTATCACGGAGTTTTCCTCAAGTCAATAAGGTTTGCCGTGGTAAAACACTACTTTCTGCAAGCGCATGTATAAGATGTGTGGATGTGACGTCAGCAGCGCAGACTAACGGTGGAGGTGGTTCACGTGTCCGAGCAGCCCAGAGGCTTGACCGGTGAAAGCTGCAAGGCTGATGGTACCTATGTTTCCGAGGGCGGCGGCAAGCAATATTTCAAGACTGGCGAAACCTTTGGCACTTGCCCTGAACAGAGCAAGGAGACGCGCTGGGAAAAGGTCACCTGATTCTTAGACGGGTTCCGCGGTGTCTTTTGTTCGCTGTCTGATAGAAAGTGCGGTGAAGTTTTTCGCAAACCGGCCCCTTGTCTGACCACCCTAGTCGGGAACCCCGTCCGCGCCGCATACCGGGACCGGACCCATGGCTTATTCAATCGGACGTACAGCAATTAGGCAGACTGGGG
>JAQBPS010000673.1 GCA_028287415.1 Bacillota bacterium
AAAAAGACCGCGGTCTTGTTCCGGAACATCGAACGGAACTGGTAGAGGGCCATCTGCTTGATACTGTTGTATGTACTCATTTCAGTCACGAAGCCTCCTGCCGGTGAGGGCGATAAATACATCCTCCATGCTTGCAGAGCGGGTGCGCAGCTCCCCCAGGGGCAGGCTGCGTTCCTGGGCATAGCGCGCCAGCGCCATCAGCGTAGCGGCGGTGTTCGCGGAGTGGAGCACGACCAGTTGCTCCTCGGTCTTCACGCCCGTCACCGCCTCCAGGGCGGCGAGGTCCGCCAGGTCGGCCCCTGCACCCCGCAGGTCCAACTCGATTGCCGCCTCGGGGCCGAACTCACGGATCAGTGCCCAGGGCGTCCCCTGCGCCAGGATCTTGCCGTGGTCAATGACGGCTAGCCGGTCACACAGCTTTTCGGCCTCTTCCATGTAATGCGTCGACATGATGATCGCCCGCCCGGCCGCCTTGAGACTGAGAATCACGTCCCACAGGCTGTGGCGGGATTGGGGATCGAGGCCGGTGGTCGGCTCATCGAGGAAGATGACCTCAGGCCGCCCAACCAGGGCGAGCGCCAGCGCTAACCGCTGCTGCTGGCCACCGGAGAGCGCTTTGGTGAGCGTGCGGGCCTTCTCCTCAAGGCTGAACTGCCTGAGCAGATCCCCGGTGGAAATCGGCCTGGCGTAAAAGCTGGCATACAGGCTGATTAGCTCCGCCACCGTGATGTCGACTGGCATGCTGGCGCTTTGTAGGCTCAGGCCAATGCGCTCGCGCACCGGGCCGGTCTGGGTGGCGCTGTCAAAGCCACAGATGGTGCAAGTGCCACCATCGGGCCGGCGCAGCCCCTCCATCATCTCCAGGGTCGTGGTCTTGCCGGCGCCGGTGGGACCCAGCAAACCGAAGATCTCGCCGGCATGAACCGCAAGGCTGACGCCGTCCACAACGGGCTTCCCGTCGTACCGCTTGACAAGCCCACGGGCTTCTACCTTGACCTCAGCCATTTAGCGCGCCTCCTGTTCCCGGTTCCGTAGGTACTGGAAGGCCAGCAGGATCAGGCCACCGCCGATCAGATACAGCGGGGTGATCAACGTATGGCTGGTGAAGAGCACGATGCTGTGCACCACGCCGGCCAGAGTGAGCCAGGCGCCGCCGGCCAGGATCATGAATGCGCCGCCCCAGATCTGGTTGTGAGTCATCGTAAAACGCGCCTCCGTTTGCATTCGATCGCTTACGGTCTCATCGTACCGCCGCAGCCGGGTGCGGCCCATCGCCGGAGCAGGCGGTTTGCGCAAGTCCGTGTGGGTGAAGGGCGGGGTCACCCATATGGGTGAGGCGCGATGCGAAAAGGCCGCAGGCGTTGTCCGCCTGCGGCCTTTCAATCTACTCGTTCCATCTGCCTTACGACACGCATGATCTCTTTACGATCATAGCAGCGGGCGGCCCTGAGACCGCCGCCGTAATGGAAGACTCGGAAGCGATAGCGCTGACCCCAGATCACGCACCACTGGCCATCTGCGCTCTCGTACTTGCGAAGCGTCCTGGCATCGACACCAAGCAGACGGGCTGCCTCCCCCGACTTGATCAGATCGATCACCTTATGTCACCCATCCCTTTCGGGATGAGTATTGACCAAAAAACTAAGAGACTATCACCACTGAGCATCAATCCTCATTTAAAAGGATGCGCTGGAGGCGCGAATGCGACTCCTAATTCTAAGCGGCGAGAGGGCGCGTACACATGTCCTAGCCTCTACCACGAACAACCAAAAAATGACCCACCGATACACTGGCATAGACATTCCTTGCCTGAATTACCGTAGCAATCGGCTCCGAGCCAGCCAGAAAGGGGAGTAACCTGTGGAGCGTTCCGTGGATTTGCTTCAAAGGTTTGCAAACGAGCATCCCGAGCAAGGGATGATCGTGATCATCGTCGGCATGGCGTTCGTCACAGCGGTGATGATGCTGTGGCTCATGCTTCGCTTCTCCCGCCGCTGAAGCGGCTCCTATAGCGTGATCAGCCCCCGCCCCAGTGCCTTGGTCACGGCCTCCGTCCGGTCCCGCACGCCCAGCTTCTGAAACAGGTTGCTCACGTGGGTCTTCACTGTGTTCTCGCTGATGTACAGTGCGGCGGCGATCTCCTTGTTGGCGGCGCCCCGAGCCATGTGCCGGAGGATTTCCAGCTCCCGCTCGGTCGGCTGTTCAGCAGGCTCAGCCCTGGCCGGCCCGCCGTGGCTGATCACGTTCATCAGCTTGGAGGCAATGTGGGGCGGCAGCAGGGAGCGGCCCGCCGCAACAGCCTCGATGCCCTGAAGCAGTTCTTCCGGCGGCGCATCCTTCAGGAGGTAACCCTTGGCGCCCGGCGCTGCATCCACGAGCAATTGACCGCCGAGCAGGCGTGCCCGCTCAGCCATGCCGCCCAGGCCGAAGCCCCCGCCAGACGCTGTGGGGGCCGGCCCACCCGCCAGTGCAAACCCGACGCCGTCATCTGTAATGGCAAGTTCGGCCACCGGCCCATGCAGGACAAGCCGCACCATCACATGGCTCGCCTGCCCATGCTTGACCGTGTTGTGCAAGGCCTCCTGAGCAATGCGCAGCAGGCCTGCCTCCACCGAGGGTGGGAGGCGGTCGCTGTCACCCTCGGTTTCCAGCGTCGTGCGGAGCCCCGCACGCCGCTCGACGCCGTCCACCTCAGCTGCCAGGGCGCCGGTCAGGCCCTTCCCTTCGAGCCGCAGGGGCCGCCAGGCTGTACGCCAGAATAAGCATGACTGGCAATAACCACAGGGCAGCGGGCGTCGCCAAACCGAGCAGTGGCAGGGCGATCACCGGCAGGGCGCTGAGGCCGCCCACAACAGCAAAGATGCGGAGGCGAAGTGGCAATCGCGCCATAGTGCGGTCATCCTCCCAGCCACATCCGATTCTGCACACCGTGACCACACCTGTTACTTTGTCGGCCTTCAACGAAAAAGCGCGCAAAAAAGGAAGTGCCCGTTCAGGCACTTCCTTTTTTAGATGGTGGACCGCGAAGGACTCGAACCTTCAACCTGTCGATTAAGAGTCGAATGCTCTACCATTGAGCTAGCGGTCCATCTGTGGCGGAGAGAGAGGGATTTGAACCCTCGCGGGGCTTGCGCCCCCTACAGCTTTAGCAAAGCCGCCCCTTCAGCCGCTTGGGTATCTCTCCACGGCTGTAGTCAACGTGCTGCCATATGCAATTGTGCGGGATCGCACTGCGTAATCCGCCACCACCTTCTCACCTGAACACTTACCAGTGGCAGTGAAAGGTGGTGGACGATTACTTCGCTTGTGGTGGACCGCGAAGGACTCGAACCTTCAACCTGTCGATTAAGAGTCGAATGCTCTACCATTGAGCTAGCGGTCCACATGATGGCGGAGAGAGAGGGATTTGAACCCTCGCGGGGCTTACGCCCCCTACAGCTTTAGCAAAGCC
>JAQBPS010000676.1 GCA_028287415.1 Bacillota bacterium
GTCACGGCGCCGTTCGGGTCGACGCCCTTGGTGAAGCGGCGGGCCGCCTCGCTGGGCAGGTTGTAGCGCAGGGCCGTCCGCCGGTTGTTGATGTTGTCAAAGTGGGCCGACTCGATCAGAATCGCGGTCGTGCCGCGGGTCACCTCCGACTCCATGCCGCCCATCACGCCGGCGAGGGCGATCGGGCCTTCCGCATCTGCGATCACCAGCACGTCGGGATCAAGCGTGCGCGCCTGCTCATCAAGCGTGATGAAGCGCTCGCCCTCCTCCGCCCGGCGCACGATGATCTGCTGGCCGCGGATCTTCTGGTAGTCGAAGGTGTGCAGCGGCTGGCCCAGCTCGAGCATCACGAAGTTGGCAATGTCGACGATGTTGTTGATCGGCCGCATCCCCGCCGCCCGCACCCGCGCCTGGAGCCAGAGCGGCGAAGGCCCGACCGTCACGCCCTTGACCACCCGAGCGACATAGCGATCGCACAAGCCCGGCTCCTGGATGTCGATGCCGATCAATCGGTGGATGTCGGTATTGGGCTGATCCTCGGTGTACGTATCCGGCATGTCCGGGTCGGTCCCCAGGATCGCCGCGAGCTCCTGCGCCACGCCGACCATCGACTGGGCGTGTGAGGCGTAGTTAGCGGTCAGGTCCAGCTCGAGGATCCAGTCGTTCAGCCCCAGCAGGTCGGCCACATCCTGGCCGGGCACCAGGTCGGGATCATCGGGCAGGATCATGATGCCATCGCTATCCTCGCCGGCGCCGAGCTCAGCCGCCGAACAGAGCATGCCGTTCGACTCCAGGCCGCGCAGCTTCTTGACCTCCAGCTGCATGCCGGGCAGCTTGCTGCCGGGGATGGCCGCCGGCACCAGGGCGCCGGTTGTCACATTCTGCGCGCCCGTCAGGATCTGGAGCACCTTGCCGCCGCCCACCTCGACCTGGCAAACCCAGAGGGTGTCAGCGTTGGGGTGGCGCTCCATTTCGCGGACCTTGCCGACCACCACGCCCTCCACGCCGGGGTTGGCGCTGGTCAGCGTCTCCACGACGACGCCCCGGGCCGTGAGCGCCTGTGCCAGCTCCTCGGGGGAGAGCGAGAACGCCACGTAATCATTCAGCCAGTTGTATGAGACCTTCATTTCCTGTGTCCCATCCCCTCGTTAGAACTGCCGCACAAACCGCATGTCGCTGTTGGTGAAATGCCGGATATCCTCGATGCCGTACATCAGCATGGCGACCCGCTCGGGGCCGTAGCCAAAGGCCCAGCCGGAGACCTCCTCGGGGTCGTAGCCGCCGTGGCGCAGCACGTTGGGGTGGACCATGCCGGAGCCGCCGATCTCGATCCAGCCGGAGCCCTTGCAGGTCCGGCAGCCCTTGCCCTTGCAGAAGATGCAGGAGATGTCCATCTCGGCGCTCGGTTCGGTGAAGGGGAAGTAGCTGGGGCGCAGCCGGATGCCGACGCCGGCGCCGAACAGACCATGAGCCATCTCGACGAGGGTACCCTTGAGGGTGGCCATGTTGATGCCCTTGTCGATGACGAGGCCCTCCACCTGGTGGAACTGGGCGGAGTGGGTTGCGTCCTCGAAGTCACGCCGGAAGACCCGCCCCGGGCAGATGATCTTGACCGGGGTGCGGCCCTTCGCCACCTCAAGCATGTAGCGGATCTGGGTGTTCGAGGTGTGGGTGCGCAGGAGCACGTCATCGGTCATGTAGAAGGAGTCCTGGGCGTCACGGGCGGGGTGGCCCTTGGGGATGTTGAGCGCCTCGAAGTTATACCAGTCGGTTTCGACCTGGCGGGTTTCGGCGACCTCATACCCCATGGCGATGAAGAGGTCCTCGATCCGGTTGATCACCTGGTTCAGAATGTGCAGGTGGCCGCGCCGCACCGGCCGGCCGGGCAGGGTGACATCGATGCGCTCCGCTGCGAGGCGGACCTCCAGCTCGCCCTCGCCGAGCACCGCTTCGCGGTCATCCAACGCGGCGCTGACCGCCTGCTTGAGTTCGTTGCCCAGGGCGCCCATCGCCTTGCGCTCCTCGATGGAGGGCAGTTTGCCGAGGCCACCGAGCGCCAGGCTGAGGTCGGACTTCTTACCCAGATAGCGTACCCGCATTTCCTGGATTGTCGCGACGTCGGGGGCGTTGACAATCGCCGCCAGGGCTTCGTCTTTGAGTTTGAGCAGTTGCTCCCGCATGTTGGGTCCCTCCTTTAAGCGGTTGAGAGAAGGCAATTTTTATGGCCACGGATTGCACGGATTACACAGATTTCGGGAGCCTGAGTGGATTTGCTTTTGGTAATCGAGTTCGGGGCGGGAGTTGGGTACTTAAATAAAAAGAGATATTTTAAACACCTGAGTCCCGCCCTGAGAGGTCACATCGACAAGGAAATCCGCCTGGGCTCCGGACATCCGTGTAACCTGTGTAATCCGTGGCCATTAAAAAACCTAACATCCAATCAAAATAAAAAACGCCTTCGCCCCACAATCGGGGCGAAAGCGTTAGCTTCCGCGGTACCACCCGGGTTGAGCCGCAATGTAAAGCGACCCCACTCATTTCACAGGCGCCAACACGCCCGGCCCCCTTTAACGGGAGGGTCCCGGTTCCGCCTAATGGGGGTCGACCCCGTTCAGCGGCACGGCTCCGGAGGGAACTTCACGCGACGGGCGGTGAGCGGGCTTTCAGTCCTGGGCGCCGCTTCCCTGTACACCGCTGTATGCCGGTTACTTTCCTCCATCAAAGCCTTTGAGCAGAAAAACTAGTTTGTAGAATTATACCAGACCACCTAATGCACTGTAAAGCGCCTGTAGAGCAGGTACGCAACAACGGAGCCCGTGTTCGAAAAAATTGCCCAGAACACATCAGCCGCACCGGAGCTGGACAGAGCGACCACTCCCCCTCTACAGGTTTTAGATTTGTCTGACACCGGTATTATACCACACGCCTCTGTGTGGCTCAAGGAGCCCGGCCGGGAGCCTACCGCCGCACCGCCTGGCGCATCGCTTCATAGATGAACAGGCTGGCCGCAACCCCGGCATTGAGCGACTCCGTCGGCCCCGGCATGGGGATCGAGATCACTCCGTCCGCAAGGCTGCGGGCGGTCTCGGATGGGCCATTGCCCTCGTTGCCGATCACCAGCGCAGCGCTGCCCGTCAAATCAGCCGTCCACGGGGCCAACTCGCCGCCGGCATCCGCCACGTAGCAGCGCCGCCCCTGCGCCTTCAGGAACCGCAGGGCGTCACCGATCTCCGCCTTGACCACCGGCATCCGGAAGAGGCTCCCCATGGCGCCCCGGATCACCTTCGGGTTGTAGGGATCTACCCCGCCGGCCACCACCAGCCCGGCGCCGCCGAACGCCTCGAGCGAGCGAATCACCGTGCCGAGGTTGCCGGGGTCCTGCACGTTGTCCAGGAGCATGACGAGCCCGGGCTTGATCTGCTCCAGCGCCCAGCTTGTAGGGCGAAAGACCGCCACGATGCCCTGCGGCGCCTGCGTATCCGCAGCCCGGCTGAGGGTGTCGCGTGCGACCGCGTGCAGGGGCACGCCGGCCGCCCGCAGGCCAGCCAGCAGGGCGGCCCCCCGCTCGCGCTCCGCCAGTTCCGGGCTGAACAATGCATAGTCAATCGCGACCCGGGCAGTTACCGCCTCCTCCGCCAGTCGGATGCCCTCCAGCACAGCCAGGCCGCTCTCTTCCCGTGCCGAACGGTCACGGGCGAGCAAGCGGACATGCTGCACCAGGGGATTGCGCGGGCTTAACGGCTCTGTCATGACGCTGCAACATCCTCTCCGACTGCCGGCCACTGCTGGGCCGCCGGCCATGTTCCCCATTATACCGTTTCATAACAAAACCCGCCACCGGCGAACCGGTGGCGGGCGTAATGGAAACGATTACACGCTGGCCTTGGCCTTCTCGACGAGGGCGGCGAAGCCGTCGGCGTCGTGGATGGCGATGTCGGCCAGAACCTTGCGGTTCAGCTCGACGCCGGCCCTGTGCAGGCCGTTGATCAGCCGGCTGTAGCTCATGCCGTTGATACGGGCCGCAGCGTTGATACGGGCGATCCAGAGGCGGCGGAAGTTCCGCTTCTTGGTACGGCGGTCGCGGCGGGCGTACCAGAGGGCCTTCATCACGGTCTCGTTGGCGGGCCGGAACAGGCGATGCTTGCCGCCCCAGTAGCCCTTGGCAAGCTTCAGGACCTTCTTATGACGAGCGCGGTTGGTCATACCGCTCTTAACACGTGCCATGATCGATTCCTCCTAGAAAGGATCCGGAGCCATGCCCCGGAAAAGTTAATGCGGTACCTTAGTGGGGCAGAATCTCGCGGATGTTCTTCTGGAAGGCCTTGGACAGAACGGTTTCGCGGAGCACCTTGCGGATCTGGCTGCCGCTCTTCTTGGTGTTCTTGTGGTGCTTGTTGCTCGGGTAGTGTACAACCAGACCGCTGCCGGTTACCTTGAACCGCTTCGCAGCGCCCCGGTGGGACTTCATCTTGGGCATGAAAGGGCCCTCCCTTTAATTATTCGCTAACCTGCTGGGTCACCTTTGGTCCGTCAGTGATGGCGACCTTGGGCGCCAGGATCATGATCATGTTCTTGCCCTCGAGCTTGGCAGGGCGCTCGACGACGCAGATGTCCTTGACGGTCTCGAGCAACCGGTCGAGGACGTCCTTGCCGAGGCCGGAGTGAACGACCTCACGGCCGCGGAACATGATGGTTGCCTTGATCTTATCACCATCGCGAAGGAACTGTTCGGTCTGGCGCTGCCGGACATCGAAGTCATGATCCTCGATGTTGGGGCGCATTTTCACTTCTTTGATGGTGACAACCTTCTGCTTTTTGCGGGTCTCCCGGTCCTTCTTGGACTGCTCGTACTTGAACTTACCAAAGTCCATGATACGGCAGACGGGAGGCCTTGCAGTCGGGGCGACCTCGACGAGGTCGTAACCCCGCTCCTGTGCAATCCGCAGGGCGTCGCGGCTAGTGAAGACGCCGAGCTGTTCGCCAGTCTCGGATACTACCCGAACTTCGCGGGCCCGGATCATCTCGTTTATCCGGAGCTGTTCTTTAATACCCGTACACCTCCTGAAAATGAGACAGAAACATTGGTACAGCAAAAACGGGTGGCCTGTGGCCACCCGCAATAAGCTGACGAAGTTACGCTGTTGAGCGAGACCTTCCTCAACCCTCGAACCGCACCGGCAACGAGCCGTACGGTGAGAAGCGGTGGCTTCTGCTTGAGAGAGTTGGATCCTGTTAATTTGACTCTGTTAGATTAGCATAGCGGTAGAAGCGTTGTCAAGCGCGGGATTGCGGCTTATCGCAGGAGCCAGCCCACCACGTGCGGCGTGACATACGCTTCGACGGCTGCCGCCAGGGCGAGCATGCCGAGGCTGGGCAGCGCCAGGCGCCGCACCTCTACCCACGCCTCGAACGTGGCCCGGGGCAGGCCCAGGCGGATGCCCCGGACCAGCCAGAATACCGGGGCGGCGAGGATGAGGGAGAGGGCAAGGATCTGGAGCACGCCGTGGGGCGCCTGGCTGGCAACCCATGCGGTCAGCGGGCCCTGCGCTGTCTGGGTGGAGAGGACATAGGCCGCGTCGGCCATTGTGCGGACTTCGGTGTAGAGCAGCAGTGCGGTGACGGCGGCGGCGGCCAGGCCGGCCAGGTACTTCAGGGCTGTGAGCGGGAGCGGGGGGCGGCGCCCGGGGTGGAACGTGGCACCCCAGATCAGGGCGAGGGCGAGCAGCCATGGCAGGAGACGCTTGATGAGGAAGCAGGAGACGGTGCCGGTGCAGCCGGGTGTCAGGGTGGCCAGGGACGGGGCGGGCACCGGCGGGGCGGGCACCGCTGGCAGAGGCGTCCGCGGGGCGGGCACCGGCGGGGCGGGCACCGCTGGCAG
>JAQBPS010000770.1 GCA_028287415.1 Bacillota bacterium
GATATAATCGTGGCGCTCGACCTGTTCGACTACATGCACGGGGAACGGCAGTCGGGTGAGCCAGGGTCTGCCGGCGAGTATGTCGGCGAGATAGAACCGGGTGGAGGGTGCGTACTGGATGCGCGTCTCGGCGCCCATATTGTTGACGGTTCGCACGAGCAGGTGCGGTTTCGAGCCGCCCATCAGATCGACGTAGCGCAGCTGCCGCCCGGTATCGCCCGGCAGGGGCGACGACCAGACCAGGCAGGCAGTGCCGTTGCCCAGCAAGTCGACCGCGGCGATGGCGCCAACGTTGTCCACACGGGGGAAGACGTGCAGGGGCTGCGATGCGCTCCAGCTGTTGCCGGACTGGTTGAAGTAGAGGCGCACGCCGTCGCGGTGCAGGTAGATGATGTCGGTGCTCCCCGAGCCATCAATGTCGGCCAGCCGGATGCGCTGCTGGTCGAACTGATCCGGGCTATCGAACCAGGGCGCCTGGTCCATCGCCACCTTGGCGCCGAAACGGCAGTAACCCAGGTTGGGCCAGTAGCAGACCTCACCGTTGCGGATGCGCACCAGGTCAGTCAGCCCGTCCCCCGACATGTCGGCCAGGTAGAGCGACTGTGCGCCATCGGCGAAGACGAGCCGCGGCCCGGTCTCTTCATCCAGCGCCTGCGGGACCCGGATCCCGGGGCCGAAGCCGGCCTCGCCCAGCGACGGATGCCAGACGAGGCTATCCTGTTCGGTGATCAGCACATCGGCGTGGCCGTCGCCGTCAAGGTCCACAAGCCTCAGGTTAGGATCGTGCATGTCGCGGGTGAGCGGTGAGGTGAAGGCGCGGAAGGGCTCCCAGCCTTCATCATTGTCGTGTTCGTACAGCCCCCGCATGGGGCCGTCCAGCACCACCAGATCGGGCCGGCCGTCGCCTGCCAGGTCCATGAACTGTGGCTGCCCGCCGGACAGGGAGAGGTTCGGCCTGGCGGCCACCTGTTCCAGGGGTGCAAACGCAACCGGCCGCTCGCTGACGGGGCTGAGGTTGCGCTTGTAGAACCAGGCGCCGGCCTGCTCGGTCAGGATGCCGGACAGGCCTTCGCCATGCAGATCAAGCCACTGGTAGGCGGCCCCGTCCAGCCCGATGGGCAAGTTCTCCAGGCTCTCGGCAGCCACAGTCTCTACGCGCTCCTGCACGACGGGCTGGCTGTACGTGAACGCCACCGGGGGCAGGCTGCTAGTCAGATAGCCGCCGGCGTGCCGCTTGTAGCCGGTCTGGGTGACGGCGGACAGGAAGCGATAGCCGGGGTTGTGCGGATTGGCGGGGTCCTGCTCGGGCGCGTAGGCAAAGTCGGTGGAGCGCACCAGGCAGTTGTTGCCCACCTCGGCTTCCAGCGCGAAGTGATGGAACATCAGCACCCGCTGGCAAAGGCGGCAGGTACGCACTTCAAAGCCGGCCCGGTACGACGAAAAGGAGTCGTCACGATAGGCCCACTCGCCCGCGTCATCCGGCATTGGGGCGGCCGCGTCGTGCTCGCCGTAGTCAAAGACCGCCTCAAACAGCCAGCCGGCGGGGTCGCGCTGATCGGCTGTCAGGAACCGCGGCCGTTGCCCCGCGCTGTCCAGCAAGGGAACGCGGTTGCCGTAGCGGATGCGCTTGAGGTAGCGGTTGGCTGTCCGCCGGGCGTCGTCACGATCGCCCCGGTTGCGCTCGTGGGCGTGGGTGAGGTCGACCCCGGCGCCGTCCTCCGGCTTATACTCGTAGATGACAGCATTGCCCTTGTCACCACGGGTCTCGCAGATCAGCCAGCTAAAGATGCGCCCGGGGTCGGCGGGATCGCAAATGCGCGAGTCAGCGTCCTTGCCGTAGAGCGTGAGCATGTTGTCGCGGGTGATGGAGCGCCAGTGGACATCGCCATCGCTCTGGCGGGTCCAGCGCTCAATGCGGGCGAAAGCCCCCTCGATGCGCGGGCAGTAGCGGTCAATGGTGAACCCTGCGACGGTCGTGTCGGCCGCGTGCCGGGTGTCCGGGACCAGATCCTCGGCGCCCGAGAGGATGAAGACGTCCGATTCCGTGGCGTCGCGATACTGCGGCAGCCCCTTCTCCGTCTTGCGGGTGATGGCGGGCAGGGAGAGCGCCCAGCCGAAGCCGAACGGGCCATTGCCGGCGCCGGAGTCATAGGCGAGGGCGAGCTGGGGCGCAAAGCCCGAGCGGCCGGGGCTGGTCGCGATGGGCACAGTGATCGCGCCCGTGCCGGTCACCGGGTTGGCGGCAAACTTCTCACCGATGCCCCGTATGGCTCCGCCGCCCTTGGGCAGTGAAATGGAGGGCGCAGCCGGGCCCTGCTCGCCTTCAGCACGACTCCCTCGCGGTTCCTCTGCGGCCATAAGGGATCCCCTTTCATTCCTGACGAACTTGACCGGGTCGGGCTGTTAGACGTTTGAGTTCGTTTCCTATTCGCATAATCCTTTCTATAAAGTGAATCTTTACGAACGTTTATCATTACAACGATAAAAGGTCCGAACCGTACCTGACCGTACGATTCGGACCGTTTCAGCCGGGATAGCGTTGCCATCTCCCGTAAACGCTACCGCGCGTCCCAAGTCCACATAGGGGAGGCCGGAACACCAGCTACCACTATGCCTCCCGCCAGGAACGCAACCAGCCCACCCCGCCCCGCCGCCCCGAACCACGTCCGCAAATACCCCGCCTCCCGTTGTCGCACCACCGGTTTGCCGGATCATGACCATAACGCAGCCCAAAGAACAAAGATCGGTAAGACATCAACAGTTTTAATATGCCATTGCAGGGGGCAGCACGCTTGTTGCTGCCCCCTGCATGTTGGTTTACGTGCCCGGTGCTTCCTTTGAATTACGCTGCTTGGGTGTGTAGAACTGCAGTTATTCGAGCGGGACGTTAAGCATATGCGCTTCAGTATCCGGCGCCGGTGTGGCCGGTATGCTCGGTGCGGCCGGCGTGGGCTCAGTCTGCTTGGCACTGCCCTTGGCGGACCCGGTACCCTTGACACCCTTCGCTACGGTCCCAGTGTTAGTGCCGGCGGCCTTCTTGCTCCCCTCGAAGAGCCGCTCGACCCGCTTGCCCAGGTGAACGAGCAAGCACGGAGCCCCGGGGAAATCGTCGGGCGCATTCTCCACCACGAACCGCTCCCGGTAGCCGGTGCGAACGGTGAGCTTGGCCGGACCCAGCACCGTGATCGCGTTGATCCAGGCCGAGGACTGATACTGCTTGACCTCGATGCCGTTCGGATCCGTAGGGCTCGTCGGCTTGATGATGATGTACTTCGTGTCCCTGACCCGGGCCACGCGCACCTTCGCGACCTGGTTCGTCAGGCTCTTATTGGTTTTGAGGAGCATCTTGTACGCGCTGGCCATCAGCTCAATGTTTGCGGGGCCGTGGACCCACAGATCGGAATGATACTGGTTGCCCTTGACGACCTCGGTCTCCGGATCGTTCCAGATGAGATCATCCTCGGTCACATGGGACAGGGCGTTGTGCTTGGCCTGCTCCACCGACTGCTGGGCAGCAGCAGCGATGTCGCGCGCCGGATCCCGCACCTCAGGCACCTGGGGCTTGGCCTTTTTCACTATGCACAGGCCCTCCTTCATGTGATCAGCCTGTGGATGAATCAGGCTGTCGTTCCTGATACTACCATATGTATATATTGGAAATCAAGACTGTATTGTGGTAATATTCCTGATAGATTACAGACTTCCCGCGGTGGCGTTGCGACACGAAGGACGCGTTCACCAGGGTCGGACCCCCGCCGTCGCGACACGAGGGGCCCGCTTACCAGGGCTGTACCCCCGCCGGTGCGAGACGTGGGACCCATGTACCAGGGCTATACCCCCAACCTCGCGACACGTGGGACCGCTATACCAGGATCCTGTCCCCGGCGTCGCCCTCTGATGGAACCAGTTTACCTGGGACGCATCCCCGGCGTCCTGCACAGATGCGACCCGCTCACCAGGGACGTACCCCCGGCGTCGCGACACGAAGGACGTTCACTCTTGTCTGCTCAGCAACGCCGAGATCCTCAGCGGCGGAGCCCGCAAT
>JAQBPS010000774.1 GCA_028287415.1 Bacillota bacterium
GCATCGGCGCCGGCAATTTCCCCCGCCGACCAGCGGGATGCCCTGCTGGGCCAGCAGGTGCATAACCTGGACACGCATGCGCTCGATTCGTTCCTCCAGGAGATCAACCGCACGTGGGATGGGTACGGGCCGCAGATCTCGCTGAAGGATTTCATCGATGTGTACAAGGGTGGGAACGACAGCAAGTACTCCCCGAAGATGATCATGACCGGGCTGCTCCGCTACCTGGTCCGCGAGGTACTGGCAAATGCCGGCCTGCTGGCCAAGCTGGTGGTGCTCGCAATCGTGGCGGCGGTGCTTCAGAACATGCAGTCCGCCTTCACGGCGGAGGCGACCGGCAAGGTGGCGCACGCGGTGGTCTACCTGGTCCTCGTCGGTCTGGCGATCACCGGTTTCGGCATCGCCGTCAGCACGGCCCAGGCTGTCATGGAGCAGCTCGACGGCTTCATGCTGGCGATGCTGCCCACCCTGCTGGCGGTCCTGGCCGGCATGGGCGGGCTGACGAGTGCCGCCATCTTCCATCCATTGATGGTGACGTTCACGAGCACAGCCGCGCAGGTGATGCTGACGGTCGTCTTCCCGCTGATCTTTCTGTCGGCGATCCTGGATATCGTCTCGGGGCTGAGCGAGAACTTCAAGCTGACAAACCTCGCCGGCCTGATGCGGCAGGGCGCGATGTACACGATGGGGCTGACGTTTACGATCTTCCTCGGGGTGGTCGCGGTGAAGGGGGCAGCCGGCGCCGTCGCTGACGGGCTGACCATGAAGACGACCAAGTTCGTCGTCAGCAACTTCGTCCCCGTCGTCGGCAAGATGTTCTCGGACGCGGCCGACCTGATCTTCGGCTCGTCGATCCTGCTGAAGAACGCCCTCGGCATGGCGGGCCTCACCGCCATCTTCTTCATCGCCGCCTTCCCGCTGCTCAAGATCCTCAGCCTGGTCGTCGTCTACCAGCTGGCGGGAGCGCTCGTGGAGCCGGTCGGCGCCACCCAGATCGCGAAGATGCTGAACACCATGGCCAAGTCGCTCCAGCTCGTTTTCGCGTCGGTCGCGGTCGTCACGCTGATGTTCTTCGTCGGCATCACGGTGATTGTCGGCGCCGGTAACCTGAGCGTGATGGTGCGATGAAGTTAAGAATTTTAATAGCCGCAGATTGCGCAGATTACGCAGATTTTAATCACAGACGCAGATTACCGGATGAAAATATATTTTTATGTCCGAATCTGCGAAATCCGCGAAATCTGCGGCGATAAAAAATGTCCCTTCCTCCGAGGTGACGCTCAGTTGGATTTCCTCAAAGAATGGGTCCGCGGCCTGGTGATGCTCGTCATCCTCGCCACGTGCTTAGAGATGATGCTCCCGATGACGGCCATGAAGAAGTACGTGCGGATGACCATGGGGCTGCTCGTGGTCCTCGCGGTGATCCAGCCGGTGCTCGGCTTCATGCACCAGACTGTCACCGTGACCAATCTTTTTCCCGACGACAATGGCGGCAATCTGCCGACCATCGCCCAGATCATGAGCCAGGCCGACCAGTTCCGCGAGAAGAACCGCACCCTCGCCCTGACCGAGGCGCAGACACGCCTCACCGCCGAAGCGATCGCCGCCGCCCGCTCCGTCAAGGGCGTCGCCGGGGCCCGGGCGGACGTGCAGCTCGAGCTGCGGCAAGGCGAGTACCAGATCCGTTCTGTCACCGTGACCATCACACCCGGCGACGGCACGGGCCGCGGCCCCACGGCCGTCCGGCCCGTCAAGCCGGTGCAGCCCGTCCGGCCCGGCACCGCCGCCGTTGCCGTTCCCGGCGGCCAGAGCCAATCCGCACGGGCGCCCGCCGGTCCGGAGCAGGCCCTGGCCGAGAGCGTCCGGCACGAGGTGGCGGTGCGCGTCGGGCTGCCCGCGCAGGGCGCTGTCACGGTGCTTATTGAAGGGAGGTAACGAACCGTGCCTGAGAAGAACAACTGGCTGGGCCGGCTGGGGGCCAGCCTCGGCCTGAAGCCCCAGCACGCCGGCCTCGTCAAAATTGTCGCCGCCGGCCTGTTCATCGGCATCCTGTTTCTGAGTGCACCCACTCTGTTCGGCGTCGGCGGGAGCACAAGCCCCGGCAGCCCGCCATCCGCCACCGAGGTTGCGGCCCCCGCCGGCCCCGGCGCCAGCGACGAACTGACCCGCCTCGAGCAGGAGATGTCCGCCAACTTGGAACGGAGCCTCTCCGCCATCGATGGTGCGGGCACGGTCCACGTGGCCATCACTCTGGCAGCCGGCCCTCGGACCGACCCGCTTACCAATGAGCGTACCGAGCAGACGACCATTACCGAGAAGGCGCAGGACAACTCACAGCGGACCCAGGAGACGACCACCCGGGACACGACAAATGTGATGACCAAGGACGGCAGCCGTGATGTGCCCGCGGCAGCGGCCCGCATCGCGGCCAAGATCGCCGGCGTGCTGATCGTGGCCGACGGAGCGAGGGACGCCACCGTGCGCGCCAGGCTGCATCAGGCGGCCGTCACCGAGTTGAGCATTCCGGCGCACCGGGTGGTCGTTGAAGCTTCCAACAGGAGGTAGCACATGTTCATCGTAAAGAACAAGGCAGAGGTAATCCGCTTCGGCCTCTTTCTCCTGCTGATGGGGGCAATGGCGTTCTTTGTCGCCAGCCGGGTGGAGAGCTGGCGGACCTCGGGCCGGGCGCAGGTGCGGTCAACGCAGCCCGCCGTCTCGCCAGTCACTGAGATTACCCCGCAGCCGACCCTCATCGAAAAGGCACAGGCTGCGCCGGACGGTGCCAACTTCTTCGCCGACTTCCGCATGGAGCGGGAGCGCAGCCGGAGCGCCCTCCGGGAGACGCTCAAGGACGTGATGGAGAACCAGGCGGCCGCGGCCGACACCCGCCATGATGCGGGCGCACAGTACCTGGCGACCGGTCGCTTTGCCGCCCTCGAGGACCGCGCAGAGCAAATGGTGAAGGCGAAGGGCTTTGATGATGTCGTGGTCAACCTTGGCGACACCACCGCACACGTGGTGGTGAAGGCGAAGGAGCTGAGCCAGCAGCAGTACATGCAGATCGCAGACATGGTCGGCTCGATTACGGGCATCAAGGCAACGGGGATCCACGTGTTCAACCGGGAACGGTAGCGGGGGTTGTGTTACAATGGGCTGACGCACTCGCAGGGGCGCGTTAGCTTTCATTTTTGCGGAGGCCAACTACCTATGACAGCAGCAACGCAGTACCTGAAGCGGCTGATCGCGCAGGCAGCCGACTCGCCGGAGGTGGTCGCCGCCTATGTCGGCGGCGCACTCGCCCGGGCGGAGCGCGACCCGTTCGGTGAGCTGGACCTTTACCTGGTGGCGCTAGACGGGCTGTCGCCGGACCTGCTCGCCTGGCTTGCGCCGCTCGGCGAAACCGCCCTCGCCCTGCCGTCGCCGGACGGCTGCCGCGTGGTCACGCCGGACGGGCTGGCGATCAACATCACCGTCGCAGATCACGCCGAAGCGATCCACGTCGAAGGACTCCGAGTCGTGTTCAACCGGGGCGACGGCGAGCCGTCCGCGCCCGTCCCGCGGCTGCCCGACCCCGCTGCGGAGGCGGCGCGGTTCTGGGACGGATTGTTCCGGGTCGGCGCGGCGATCGGCCGGGGATGGCGCTTCACGGCACATGGGGAGCTGGAGCGGTGCCGGGCGCAGCTGGTCGACCTGTACCGGCTGGCGCTGGCGCCGGGGGAGCCGGGCACCGGCTGGCAGGGCGCCGACACGTTGCCGGGGGGCGAGCGGATCCTGGAAGGGCTGCGGGAGTGGCTGGTCTGCCCGCTGGACAGCCGGGCCCAGTGGCGCATGGCCCAGCGGCTGGCGAGCAGCTATGAGAGCCTGATGCTGCCCCTGATCGAGCGGCTTGGGCTGCCCTACCCCATGGCGATGCGGAACCTGGCTTTCCGTCGCCTGGACGACATCAGGCCCGACCGCCGGCCGGATGAGGAGACGGCGGTGCCGCCGCAGGAGCCGGAGGTGACCCGGGCGCCTGCCGGGCCCGCCCGGTTCAAGGCGAAGGGGCGCATCGCAAGGCCCCGGGAGTGATGACAAGAGCGCCCTCCGTGTGAGGGCGCTCTTGTCGTATGTTTAGTTGCGAGATCGCCGTCGAATGTAGTCGATATCCGATACAGATCGTTCATAGACGCCGAAGGGGTGGCAAACTGCGACGACGCCAACATTAATTGACGAATACGAAACTTACATGTTATATATGTTGCGAGAATGGATTGCATATGTGTTGGGAGGCAGATGTATGGCGTACCATTCGGTGTCGCACGTAGCGCTCCGAGTCGCTCAGCTTCAGGCAGCCGAGGAGTTCTACTGCGACCTTTTTGGTCTGGCGGTCGCATTCCGGGAGGCTGACACACCCGCCGGCTGGGCAACGCTGCCTGAGGGCGCCGGCTGGGAGGATGCCGCAGCGGCCGGCATTCAACTGGAACTGTCTATGCTGCACCGCGATGGTCTGAGCATTGCGCTGGAGCAGGCGGGCCGGGCAGCGGCGCCCGACGACGCGCTGTCGCACATTGGCCTGTTCGTAGCGGAGGCAGACCTGGCCGAACTCCGCACCAGGGTCGCAGCGCCCGGGTTTCAATTGCGGCTTGACCGACCTGATCTGCTTCTGTTCGAAGATCCCCACGGCATTACATGGGAAGTGTCGACAGTCAATCGCCTGCGCAGCAGCGGCGCCAGTATCGGCCGGTGGCTTGACATCGGGCAAAGTGCCCGTTAACTGCGGTCTGCATAGCAGAGAGCGCCCTCCGGTGGGCGCTCTTCTCTTTTGTTTTGTTGTGCAATCGCCGTCGAATGTAGTCGATCGCTTCCCCGTTCCAATCGAATCTATGTTTGGTAAAATCATGGAGGAGAGAGGGGAGACACAGTCCTCGTAAGGGGGTGACGTCTCCATGCTGCCTCGGTGGGCCCGCCGGGTAATCCTGACGGTGTTTTTGACTGAGGTGATTCGGTTCCTCCTGCAAACGCTGTTTCAGTAAAGGAACCGTCTCAAGCGTCCCGTAGCCAAACGGGCTTCCGCAGCAGCTCCCCTCGCCTCCAATTCTTATGCTATCCAAGTGTGACGGCTTATAGACACCGGGGGGCGACGTTGTGGACGTGATCATCAAATGCAGTGGTGCGTGTGCGGCTGACGGCCGCCATTGGCAGGTGGCGGCCTTCGGCTTCACGGTACGGCACGACCATCACGTCGTGCACCAGGAAAGCGGTGTTCTCAGCCGACTCGCGAGTGCTTGTGCCGAGTCAGCCAAATTGGAGTCGGTCCGTCGCGCCGTCGCCTGGCTGCTAACTCAGCCGGTTGTCCCCGCCCGTATCAGCATCCGGTGCGACAGTCAGGATCTGGCGTGGGAGCCGGTGTTGGCGCCCCTCCGCAGGCTTGGCTGGGCTGTTCAGGTCGAGCGGGTGTGCCCGGAACTGGTGTCCGAAGCCGCAGCGCTCTCACGGTGCACCGCTCTCGCCGCCACGCGGACACGCAGCCCGATTGCAGAGGCGGCGCGGGCACCGGCGGCCGCCCGGGTGGCGGTCCGTGCAGCGGTCCTGCCCCTGCGTGCGGCCTTGCAGCGGCAACTAAGCGGCGCTGCTGCGGATGCGATCATCGTCTGCGACGGCGGGTACAAGCCGAAGCCTTACGGCATCGCTACATATGCCTGTCTCGTGTGGGCAGGCCTGAAGTTGGCCCATCGGGAGAGCGGCGTTGTCTGCTGGGGCCGTGCCGCAGGCAGCCACGTCGCCGAACTGGCCGCTACGGTGGCCGCGCTGCGCTGGCTGGCCGCCTCGCCGCTGGCGGACGGTGCACGCGTGGAACTTCGCTCAGATAACCAGTGGGTGGTCAATACGCTCACCAGCCTTCGCCGGCGCCCCCTGCCCGGCACGGTGATGCTCCTGCGGGCAGTGGACCGGCTGATGTCCCGCCTCCAGCGCTGCGGCTGTCAGGTCACCATCGGGAAGGTGCCCAGGAAGCTCGTGGCCGAGGCGGACGCACTCTGCCGGCAGGTCTACCGGGAGCGCCTGGCCCGGGGCGAGGCCCCTACGCCCCGCCAGTCGCTGAAAGCCTTCCTGCGGGCAACGTCTAGCGAGTGGCAAAGCCGCGTATAGTGTGGTATCATGGGTGCGCAGCCCAGAGGACCCGTGTCCCCTGAGTGGGGAGGAATTACGTAGGTGTCAAACGAGCACGACCTTCATCCAGGTTCGGACGAGCAGGTGGAGAACAGCGTTCGCATCGCCGACGACGTGGTCGGCGTGATCGCTGGCATCGCTGCCATGGAGGTGGAGGGGGTCGCCGGCATGTCCGGCGGCTTTGCCGCTGAAGTGAGCGAGCGCATGCTCGGCAAGAAGAACCTGTCCAAGGGCGTCAAGGTGCAGGTCGGTGAGAAGGAAGCACTCGTCGATCTCTATATTGTCGTGGAGTATGGCGTGCGCATCCCAGACGTGGCCACGCGTGTGCAGGAAAACGTAAAGCGCTCCGTCGAGTCCATGACCGGCCTCGAATGCGTGCAGATTAACATCCATATCCAAGGTGTCTCCTTCCACACCGAGAACCGCGAGGACGAGGTGCGCGTCCGTTAAGGGGTGCTATCTGCTTGGGCATTGTTGACAGCATCATTTTGACCGTGTACACCCTGACTCTGATGGTCGTCTCCCTGTTGATGGTCATGGGCGCCATGGCGCCGAACTGGATCAAACCGCACCTCTGGATCGAAGATGCGCTGACCTCCGGGCGGGGACAGTTCATCGTCGGTCTTATTGGCGCCGTCTTTTTTGCCGTGTCGCTGCGGCTGATCTTCCTGGCGTTCCGGCGGCAGGGCGGGGGACAGCCCGTCGTCCACGAGACCTCCCTCGGTGAGGTGCGCATCAGCCTGGGTGCCGTGGAGAACCTCGTCCGCAAGGTGGCCCGCTCGGCCAAGGGCGTGCGGGAGATCAAGGCGATCGTCCGCCACGACAAGGACGGCATGCATGTCCTGCTGCGTGGCACGCTCTCACCGGAAGTCTCAATCCCTGAGGTGTCGGAGGAGATCCAGACCACGGTTCGCCAATACATCAAGCGTGTCGTCGGTGTAGAGCTGGCCGAGATCCGGCTTGAGGTCGAGAATATTGCCAACGAGGCCCGGCGTGGCCGGCTCGACTAGCAGGGGGGCCGTCCTGTGAACATGGAGTGGCTCCGGGAGCTGGCGCTTAACCATCGCTTCAAACTACTGGGCGGGCTCGGCGGCCTGGTCTTTGCGTTGCTGGTCATCCGCTTTGGCTTCCTCTGGACACTGTTTATTCTGGTCTGTTGCGGGTTAGGTTACTGGATAGGTAAACAGCTAGATGAAGAACCCGAGAGCCTCGTGCAAATGCTTGAGCGGTTGCTGCCGCCGGGTCGTGGGTAAACATAAACATGGTTGTCAGTAGACGTAGGAGGGCTTCGTGTGAGTAGAAGACAGGCTCGTGAAATTGCCCTGCAGTGTCTGTTTCATATCGATATCGGGCGGGGTGACCCGGATACTGCGCTCTTTCAGGCGTTTTCGCGAGAGCATGAGGGCGAGGGCGAGCCTGGGGAACTCTCCGACAAGGACGCCCGCTACACCCGCGACCTGGTACAGGGCACCTGGGAGCGACGCGAAGCACTCGACCAGGTAATCGCTGAGTTCGCCAAGGAGTGGGCCGTGGACCGGATGGCCGCCGTGGACCGGAACATCCTGCGCATGGCCATCTACGAAATCAAGCACCAGGAGGACGTGCCGGACGGCGTCGCCGTCGACGAGGCGGTCGAGCTGGCCAAGCGGTTCGCCTCTGCCGAGTCCAGCAAGTTTATCAACGGGATTCTCGGCAGCGTCATTCGCGGACTCAAGCAGGAGGCGGCCACGCCCGAGCAGGCACCCGCGAATGTCGATCAGCCCTGAGGCGCAACATCATGCGGGGCGGCTGCTGGAGGACCGGCACCGCCCTTTAATTTTGGGGGTCGTTCGCTATGGCCGCACAAGTGATCGACGGAAAGCTGATCGCACAGCAGGTGAAAGACGAACTGAGGGCCGAGACGGCCCGGCTCGCCGCACAGGGGAAGGTGGCGGGGCTGGCGGTGGTGCTGGTGGGCGACGACCCGGCCAGCGCAGTCTATGTTACTAGTAAGGAAAAGACGGCGCGGGAGCTCGGCATGCACTCAGTGCAGCACCGTTTGCCGGTTAGCACAACTCAGGCCGAACTTGCGGCCCTGGTCGATCAGCTGAATGCGGACGAGCACATTCACGGAATTCTGGTGCAGAGCCCGCTGCCGGCAGGGCTTGACCAGGATGCGATCTTCCGCCGCATCCTGCCGGCGAAGGATGTCGACGGCTTTCACCCGGAAAACGTCGGCAGGCTCTGGCAGGGCCATGACACCCTCGTGGCCTGCACCCCAGCCGGTGTAATGGTGTTGCTCGCACACATGGGCGTCGACCCCGCTGGCAAACACGCCGTAGTCGTCGGCCGCTCAAACATCGTGGGCAAGCCGATGGCCGCACTGCTGCTGAAGGCGAATGCCACGGTGACCATCTGCCACAGCAAAACGCCAAACCTGCAGGAGATTTGCCGCCAGGCCGACATCCTGATCGCGGCGGTCGGAAAGCTGGAAATGCTCACCGGCGACTACATCAAGCCCGGCGCCGTGGTGATCGACGTGGGCATTAACCCCGTCCCCGGCTTCAAGTCAAAAATCCGCGGCGATGTCCACTTCGACTCCGCCGCGCAAGTTGCCGGCATGATCACGCCTGTCCCAGGCGGAGTCGGGCCGATGACGATCGCGATGCTAATGGCGAACACACTCAAGGCAGCCAAGGCCATCTGGGGAGAGTAGCGGGGCACCGGGCGGGGCTGATGCCGGGCGGGGCGCTTCCGTGAT
>JAQBPS010000001.1 GCA_028287415.1 Bacillota bacterium
AAGCAGAGCGGCGGGAAGAGCACGCACCACCAGTTGGCGCCCTCTGCGCTACCGATCGTGACGCGCAAGGCCTTATAGTCGCCGGCAGGCAGGAAGAAGGCGCCGTAAGACTTGGCCGGGAAGGCGAAGCGGCCCAGCACAGCCCGCACCGGGTAGGACTTGCCCCGGGCCCTGACCACCGCCGCCGCTACCTGCTCGATCCGCGGCGACGCCGTCACGATGGCCGCCTCCGCATCCGCCACCGACTGCGCCGCCTGGAAGAGCGGGGTCACCTCCGCCAGGATGGCGTCACGCACATCCCGCTTCAGCGCCTGATCCTCATCCGAATCGCTGTTGGCCACCACGTGCAGCCTGATCACTTCCGCTGCCCAGTCGGGCACCCCACCGGCCGCCACCGCAGCGGTGCCTGCTAGACGCCAACCACCCGCCATCACGCAGATGCCCATCAGAATCAAAGCCACGCCGGCGAATAGTTTGCGGCTCATCGAATCCCCTCCCGGTCAGTTCTCTCTGAGAGGATTCTAGCCAGCATTATGTCGCCCTAAACCAGATCGCTCCGAAAGTGAGCATACTACCACCAAGGGGGCACAACCCACGTGGAATGGATGCCAATCCTGAATGCCGGCTGGCGCGCGGCCATCGCCTTTGTCACCGCCCTGGCCGCGACCCGGATTCTGAACAAGCAGGTCGTGGCCGGCCGAACCTACTTTGATTTCACCCTGGGGGTGATGATCGGCGCGCTGGTCGGCCATATCCCCAACGACTACCATGAGCCGATCTGGCCGCTCCTCATGCCACTGATCATCATCACGTTGCTGGGCATCCTGACCGGCTGGCTGTCCATGCGCTTCGAACCGATTCGACACCTGCTGCAAGGCGAGCCGACGGTGCTGATTCAGAACGGGAAGATCCTGGAGAACAACATGCGCCGACTCCGCTATAATGCCGACCAGTTGCAATCACAAATGCGGACCGCCGGCGTCTTCGAGATCGGCCAGGTGGAGTTTGCCGTGCTCGAGCCGGGCGGGCATATCAGCATTCTGCCCAAGTCCCAGTATCGCCCGGTCGTGCCCGCTGACCTGAAGGTGTCGACCCACTATGAGGGCATGCCGATCGAGCTGATCATGGACGGCAAGGTGGTCCACAAGAACCTCGCCGAGAACGAACTCAGCGAGGACTGGCTGAAGGAGCGCCTCCGCGAGCGCGGCATCACCGATGTGTCCGCTGTCTATTACGCCGTGCTGAACACGCAGGGCAAAATCTTCACCGACCTGTATCGCGACAGCCTGATCCGCCCAATTGATATTGAAGGCCACGACCCTTCGACGCCGCCCTCGCCATCACTACCGTAGGCGCAGAAACGCCCGTGACGACATGGCGTCACGGGCGCTGACCGAGACCACTACTTAGAGCGGTCAGACAAACTTCCGCATGTGGCTCAGTGCGGCCTTCTCCAGCCTGCTCACCTGCGCCTGCGAGATGCCGATCTCCTCGGCCACCTCCATCTGCGTCTTGCCCTCGAAGAAGCGGAGCGTCAGGATCAGCCGCTCCCGCTCATTCAGCCGGCGCAGGGCCTCCCGGATCGAGATGCCCTCCAGCCACTGGCCGTCCTGGCTCTTTTCATCGCTCACCTGATCCATCACATAAATCGGGTCGCCACCGTCGTGGTAGAGCGGTTCAAACAGCGAGACCGGCTCCTGGATCGAGTCGAGCGCAAAGACGATCTCCTCCAGGGGCAGACTGAGTTCGTTTGCGATCTCCTGCACGGTTGGCTCCCGGGATAGTCTGCTCACAAGGGTGTCCCGGATCTGAAGCGCCTTGTAGGCCACATCACGCAGTGACCGGCTGACCCGGATCGGATTGTTGTCCCTGAGGTAGCGGCGGATCTCGCCGATGATCATCGGAACGGCGTACGTACTGAATTTCACATTCTGACTGAGGTCAAAGTTGTCGATCGCCTTCATCAGTCCGATACAGCCGACCTGGAACAGGTCGTCGACATATTCACCCCGGTTGTTAAACCGCTGAATCACGCTGAGCACCAGGCGCAGGTTACCGGTGATCAACTGGTCGCGGGCCGGGGTCTCCCCACCCTGCATGCGGGTGAACAGCTCCCGCATCTGCGCGTTGGTCAGCACCGGCAGCTTGGCCGTGTTGACACCACAGATCTCCACTTTATTGATCATCAATCGGGTTCATGCCTCCCCCGTGGCCGGAAACAGAACGATACAACGGTGAGTATGTCCACCGGCTCTGGGGGTTATTCCGCTAGAAGGAATTTGCTGTAAGTAAAGTAACGGCATGAACCTTTTACATGGCCGGGAGCAGGACTGACCGCACCGCAGCACGTATCTTGATGCAGAAGCCATTTGTGGGAGGGAATCAACCATGGCCGACCCACGGGTCGAGGCCTACGCCCGGCTGCTGGTGGAGCGCTCGCTTGATGTACAGCCCGGCTGGCAGGTAATCGTGCGGTCCAGCCCGCTGGCCCGGCCGTTGCTGGAGGCGATTGCGGGCTGCCTCGCCCGGCGCGGCGCACACATGCTGACCCGGTTGAGCTATGCCTCGATTCAAAGTGCCTGGGTGAGCGAGGTGTCCGAGGCCCTGCTGGAGGCGGTTGCGCCCGTCGAAATGCACATGTGGGAGACGGCCGATGCGTTGATCTCGATCGATGCGCCTGAGAACACGCGTGAGCGTGCGTCCATTCCGCCAGAGCGCCGGGTGCTGCTCGCAAAGGCCGGACGCACGATCCACCGCCGGGTGATGAGCGGCGAAATGCCCTGGGTGGGCTGTCAGTTCCCCACCCCCGCCCTCGCGCAGGATGCAGGCATGTCGCTCATCGCCTTTGAGGACTTCCTGTACAGCGCCTGCCTGCTCGACTGGGATGAGCAGGGCCGGCAGATGCGCCGCGTCGCCGACCGGTTCGACCAGGCATCGCTCGTGCGCATCGTCGGCGAGGGGACCGATCTGACGGTCAGCCTGGAAGGGCGCCTGGCCATGGTCGATGACGGTCACCGGAATATGCCGGGCGGCGAAGTCTTTTACTGCCCGCTGGAGGACTCGGCAGACGGGGTGATCAGCTATGCCGAGTTCCCGGCCGTGTACGGCGGCCAGATGGTGGAGGGCGTGCGTCTGCGGTTCCGCCAGGGGCAGGTCGTGGAAGCGTCTGCCCGGTCGGGCGAGGAGTTTCTGCTGAAGATGCTTGCGACCGACCCCGGCGCCAGCCGCCTGGGCGAGCTCGGCATCGGCTGCAACCCGGGCATCCAGCGGCATATGAAGAATACGTTGTTCGATGAGAAGATCTACGGCACCGTCCACCTGGCCGTCGGTAACGGCTTCCCCTTCGGCGGCGGAACGAACGTGAGCAGCGTCCACTGGGATATGGTGAAAGAGCTGCGCAACGGGGGGCAGATATACTGCGACGGGGAACTCGTGCAGGCGAACGGACGGTGGATGTTTTAATATATTCTTTATGTATTAATCAGTGTTTCTCCCAAATCCGTGGAATCCGTGAAATTCGTGGCCATATAAAAAAACCCCACTCCCGACCCAAAAGGAGTTGACCTGACATGCAACGCTGGAGTCCGACCATCATCATCGCAGCCTTGGCACTGATGACCGCCATCCTCGTCGGCATCAGCATTCCCCTGCTCCCGCGCTAAGCCGCGCCTCCCCTGTCAGATCCAAAGGCCGCAGCGCCCCCACATGGGCGCTGCGGCCTTTCGTTATCATTGCAGGAGTTGACTGTTTCGTCTTGAACCTTAAATTTTACGATCACGCCCTTTGGCTGTACGCGATTTGCGAGGGGAGGCAAAGCGCATGCGTAGAGAGCGTCCGCGCCAAATGCTCAAAGCCTGGCGGCAGTTCCTGCACTCGCCCCTGGACGCCATGCTCGAGCAGCACACCCGGGAAAGTGCGGAGGAGGCCGCCGTTGCGTTCTTTCAGTCCGTTGCCGCCACAGTCCCGGCGTACCGCCACTGCCTGCGGGAGCATGGCATCGACCCGCACGCCATCAGCAGCTTCGCCGACTTC
>JAQBPS010000061.1 GCA_028287415.1 Bacillota bacterium
CGCAGGCGGTCGGGGCACACAGGGTGCAGCCCGGGGAATCGTCCTTGTTCCTGCCGAACTGCTCCTGGACACGCGGGCTAAAACCACTGGGAAGTTGCTGTACGCGATCATGCAGTGCAGCCCGGATCTAGCCAATTCGGCGGCGCGGCTCACCTATAGCAACCTGGCCGCAGTTGCCGGCCTCAGCGTAAATACCGTCAAGGCCGCGGTCCTGCGTCTGCACCAGACCGGCTGGCTCCAGGCTGCCAAGTCGAACAAGTTTCGCCCCATCCATTTCACCCTCCGCAACCCGGCAGATGAGCGCTACAGGAGTGCGGTGGCCGGCATCGCGCATCGCATAGGCAAGGCCCAGCACAAGGGCGAGGCCCTGATGCGGGAGTACCTGTCCCTTATCATCGCCAGTGATCACTACGATGACGACGCCAGCCCGGGCTTTCTGGTCAACCCCTACACCGGCGAGGAGATGCAGCTCGACCGCTACTACTCGCCCAGCGTCGCGTTCGAGTTCCAAGGTGCGCAGCATTTCGGTCCGACCAAGCGCTACCCCGATGAGGATGAAGCCAGAAAACAACAGGCGCGCGACCATATGAAAGCGGGGATCTGCAAGCGCGAGCATATCGACCTGATACTGGTCCACCCGGAGGACCTGAGCCTCAACGCCCTGCGCGAGAAGGTGCCTGCCCTGCTACCGCAGCGGGACCTCGCTGGAGCCGAGCGACTCATCGCCAACCTGGAGCGGCGGAGCCGCTCATATCGCGAAGAAGCCAAGAAAGCATGAGGCGCCAAAAGCGGTGATCGCTTACTGGCGCCTTGTCTTGCCCTCAGTACAGCCGAGGTGCCAGCAGCCCGTGCGCTTACTGGCACCTTGTCTTGCCCTCAGCACAGCCGAGGCGCCAGCAGCCCGTGCGCTTGCTGGCGCCTTGTCTTGCCCCTCAGTACAGCCGCTTCACATAGCCTTCCTCAAGACGCGCCTCAACCGCCTCCACGCTCAGCCCCACTGCCTTCGCATGGTCCGCCAGGATCCGGGCCGCACTCGGCAACTCCGCCGCAGGCAACCACGACCCCGCCTGCCACAGCTGTGAGCGCTGGAGCGCCTTGCCACACTGCAGATAGCACTCCTCGACCACCACACCGATCCCCACCTGCGGGACAACCCCGTTCGCCGCCATCTGCTCCAGCAGCGCAGGGTCCCGCGTCACACAGGCCCGCCCGTTAATCCGCAGCGTCTCGCGCAGGCCGGGGATCAGAAAGATCAGCCCGCAGTGCGGATTCCCTAACAAATTTCGCATCGAGTCAATGCGCCGGTTTCCCTTCCGCTCCGGGATCACGAGCCGATGCTCATCCAGCACCAGCACGAACCCCGGTGCATCGTCCCGCGGCGACACATCACACGCCCCATCAGCGTTGGCAGTCGCCATCAGCATAAAAGGTGACCGGGCAATAAAATCACGGCAGTGCTCGTCGAGGTGATGGATCACCTTGTGCGCCGCCAGTCCCTCGGGCGTGCCGAGCAGGTCGTGCAGTTCCTGTTCCGTCGTGAGAACGTCGCCAAAAGCGTCGGCCAAGCGAATCTACTCCTTGCGCACCGGTTAATTCCAGCTTGCCGAAACCATCGCATATTGTCAATCTCGAACACGAAGAGGTGCCGCCCCCGCCCGCGGCGAAACTAGACCGAGCGAGCATCTGAAGCTCCGGGAGGGGATCCGTATCAGACCGGAAACCGAAGGGGAGCGGGCCAAGCGGCGCCAGGACAGCATTGAGGCCTACCGCACGCTCGTGGACCCGGCAGCGCCGCCCAAGCCTCCGTTCCTCATTGAGCATCACTTCTATGCGGACGACAGCGCTGACGTCACCGGCTTTACCACGGCGCTTGAGGATAATGGCTTTCAGATTGAGACATTCGCCTACAACCCGGATGACCCGGACCGTACCTGGGTGGTCGTCGCCCTGAAGATCGACCTGCTGGAAGAACGCCGCATTCTCGCCCTCTCGGACGAGATGGACGGGCTCGCCCGCCAGTACGATGTCAGCTACGACGGCTGGCTCACCCACGTCGAATAACGAAACACCCCCCACGAGCGGGGGTGTTCTCAATTCGGCGCCGGCGTCACCTTATTTAGACCAGGAGGAACCGCCTTGTCCAAGCTTGATCAGATTGTCGAGGGCCTCAACCCCCCGCAGCGCGAGGCGGCCCTCCACCGCGACGGACCGCTGCTGGTACTGGCCGGGGCGGGCGCCGGCAAGACCAAAACGGCGATCCACCGGCTCGCCTGCCTGCTCGACGGCGGGGCCCGGCCCGAGAACGTGATCTGTATCACCTTCACGAACAAGGCCGCCCGTGAGATGCGCGAGCGCGCCATCGCCCTGGTGGGTCCCGCCGCGAAGCAGGTGATGATCCGTACGTTTCATGCCGCGGCCGTGATCCTGTTGCGGGAGTGCCTGCACAAGTATCCCGAGCTGGCCCGGACCCGCCAGTTCACGATCGCCAACCCAAATACGCAGTTGGCGCTGGTGAAGGAAGCGATCGCCGAGCGCAACTTCGATATCAAGGCGAATAAGCCGGAGTCCTTCCTCTGGCGCATCAGCCGTTACAAGAATGAGATGGCCGACCCGGACACCTTGCTCGCACGCCACCCCAGCAACCCGCTGATGGACTGGCCCCGGGTCCAGGCGCTGATCGCCGAGACGGACCGGTACGTCAACCGGCTGACGGCGGAGATCTGGAAGCGTTACGAAGTGAAGCTCAGGCAGAACAACATGATGGACTTCGATGACCTGATCAACCTCTTCGTCCGTGTCCTCACGGACGTGCCCGAGGTGCGGGAGAACTACCAGCGCCGCTTTCAGTTCATCCAGGTTGACGAGTTCCAGGACACCAACATCGCCCAGCTGCAAATGGTCAAGCTGCTGGCGGGGGACCGCCAGAACGTGATGGCCGTGGGCGATGACGCTCAGTCCATCTACAGCTGGCGCAGCGCCGACATCCGCTGCATTCTCGAGTTTG
>JAQBPS010000070.1 GCA_028287415.1 Bacillota bacterium
TCTTGCTGAACGCTTACGGTGTCGTATCGGAGTCGTGTCGCAGTCGTATCGGAGTCGTTCGAAGCATTTCGATGCCTTACCTGTTTTCTCACAATAGCCCTCGAACATTTCTGATCTTTGTCATCGAACACTCTCCTGACTTTGTCCGTAGGAAAGGTGATGGTCATCACATGGCCAGCACGGCCCGATACAACTCCGTGATCTCCTCCCGGTTCGGCGTGCGGGGATTGTTGGCGGGACTGCCGCTGATGAGCGCATCCTCCGCCATCTTCGGGGCCACCGCCATGAACTGCTCGGCCGGGATGCCGAAGCTGGCTATCGTGGGGATCTGCAGGTCCTGGCACAGTTGGCGGACCGCATCCACCGCCACCTTGGCGGCGGCCGTCGGCGTCAGGCCGTCCACCGGTTCACCCATGGCGGCCGCGATCGCCTTGAACTTTTGGGGGCAGGCCGGCCAGGTGTACGCCATCACCGTCGGCAGCAGCATGGCATTGGATAGCCCATGTGGGACATGAAAGAGCGCGCCGATCGGGCGGGACATGCCGTGGACCAGCGCGACGGAAGCGTTGGTGAAGGCGAGGCCGGCCTGCATGGCGCCCATCATCACGGCCTCACGGGCAGCCAGGTCCTGCCCGTTGGCCCAGGCCTGGCGCAGATTGCCGGCGATCAGCCGAATCGCGGATAGGGCCAGCACGTCCGTCATGGGCTGGGCCTTCCGGGAGATGTACGCCTCAATGGCATGCGTAAGGGCATCGACGCCCGTGTCGGCCGTGACCCGGGGCGGTGCGCTCAGCGTCAGCTCGGGGTCCACAATGGCTACGGTCGGGATGAGATGGGGACTACCGATCAGCATCTTCACATCGCTGGCATGGTCGGTGATGATGGTGAACTTCGTCACCTCGCTGCCGGTGCCCCCGGTGGTGGGAATGGCAAGATGGGGGAGCGCCGCGAGCCGAACCTTATCTTGACCCATATACTCCGTGATCCGCCCGCCGTTCGTCGCGAGCATCGCAATGGCCTTGGCTGTGTCCATCGGGCTGCCGCCGCCCAGGCTGACCAGCAGGTCGCATCCCTCACGCTGGGCCAGCGCTACCCCGGCCGCCACCATGGCATCGGTAGGCTCGCCGGGCACCCCGGTGAAGGAGACCGCCCCCACGCCGGCATCCTGGAGCATCTGCGAGAGTTGAGCCACCCGGCCCATTCGCTCCATCACCGGGTCGCTGACGATCAGCGCCCGGCCGCCCCGGGCGGCTGCCAGCACCCCTGCGCCTCGAAAGGTTCCGGTTCCACTGACGATTACCTCCGGGGCACGAAACTCCCAGACCATCGGCGTCCCCTCCACTTGTCACCCGAGTAAAATCGCTAAATGAAAGGCCCGAACCGCGCATCACTGCATGGTTCGGGCCCACGGAGCCTCACCTTAGAATGCGGTGATCACATTGAACCCCACGGTCTTGAAATCGCTCATCGCGGTCAGCACTTCGTTCACCTGGTTCAGAGCGACAGTCCGCGTGACCAGCTCCCTGGGCTTCAGCCGGCGGGTCTCAACCAGGCTCAGCAACCCCTTATAGCTGCTGATCGGGCATCCCATGCTGCCAATGAAGGAGAGCTCTTGCAGGGTCATGGCGTCCACCGGCAGGGCAATCGAGCCCTTGTCCTCTTTCCCGGTCAGTCCAATCTGGAGGTGCCGCCCGCCCTTCTTCAGCGAGAGCACGCCCGGGACCGCCGTCTTGGCCGACCCCAGCGCATCGATCGACACGTTGGCCCCGCCGCCCGTCAACTCTTTGATCGCCTGGTGAGCAGAGCCGCTGGCAGCGTTGACCGTCAGTTCCGCACCTTCACCCTTTGCCACCGCCAGCTTCTCATCGCTGATGTCCACGGCGATGACCCGGGCGCCGATGGCGCTGGCGATCTGCACGGCCGAAAGGCCGACACCGCCGGCACCGAAGACAGCCACCCACTCGCCAGGCCGGACCTGGGCCCGATCCACGACCCCATGGTAGGCCGTCATGTACCGGCACCCGAGGGAGGCCGCCGTGACAAAGTCCACGCCCTCCGGGAGGCGAATCAGGTTGACATCGGCATTGGGCACGCGCGCCAGCTGGGCATACCCGCCGTTCATGGCGAACCCGATGGCACCGGCGCCGCACAGGTTCGAGTGGCCGGTATAGCAGTGCTCGCAGTGGCCGCAGGCCAGGTGGAACGGCAGCGTGACCCGGTCGCCGGTGCGGAACCCCTTTACATCCTGGCCGACAGCTGCCACCACCCCGGCAAACTCGTGGCCGGGGACCAGCGGCAGCTGGGCCTTCAGGTCGCCCTGCCAGAGATGCCAGTCGCTTCGGCAGATGCCGCACGCCTCGACCCGGATCACTGCATCGTCCGGCCCCAGAGTGGGATCCGGCATCTCCTGAATCTCCAGGGGAGCCCCGACTTCGTAAATTACTGCAGCCTTCACAGATCTACACCTCCACGTCAGAAATCGCTCTGTTGCGGGAAACGCCCTCAGCATACCGACCGGCCGGTCTGTCAATCCTGATCAACTATAAATATAAGTTAGTCTAGATTGACAATCAATATCTTTTAATATTATATAGTATTAAATCTGATATGCAGGAGGTCGTTCTATGGGTGCCCTGCCCGAAAACGAGGCGAAACCGGTAGCTGCCGAAATCATGCACACCGTGGACACCGCGGACCTCAAGGGGATCGCCAAGGTTGACATTGACGACGTCATCGACTACGTCCACCAGGGCCTGGAACGGCTGCCCGACCCCATGTCCCTGTACTCGCTCTACCTCAAGCAGCGGTGGAACGTGGACGACCTGGACTTTTCCCAGGACCGGCGCGACTGGAACGAGCGGATCTCCGAGGCCGAGAAGCAGTCGTTCCTCGCGATCGCCTCGGGCTTCCATCACGGCGAGCGCCAGGTGGAGGTTGACCTCGTGCCGTTCATGCTGGGTGGAACGGATGAGGAGAAGGTCTTCATCACCAGCCAGTTGGAGGACGAGGCCCGCCACACCGTCTTCTTCGATCGGTTCTACAAGCAGGTGGTCGGCCTCGAAGGCGAGACGATTATGGATGTCCTGGACGGCTCCTGGCAGCACGTGTCGGAGACCTTCAGCGGTGCGTTCGGACTGCTGGCGTACCTCGGTGATGCGCTCAAGCGTGATCCTGAGGACCCCTCCCTGCGGGTGCGCTTCGCCACCAACTACATGCTCTGGATTGAAGGCGTCCTGGCACTCTCGGTCCAGAAGATCACACTCGGCTACTGCCGGAAGCGGGGCATCCTGCCCGCCTACTATACCGGGTTCAACGCGACCACCCGGGACGAGTCCCGCCATGTGCAGTTCGGGCTCAAGATTCTTCACACCGCCGTCCATGAGGACCCGCGGCTGGTGAAGGACGTTCACGACGTGCTGCGTACGCTGCTGCGGATGAACGGCGCCGTCAGCCGGACCGTCACCTATGAGCCGCTCGGCTGGGACCGGGAGGGTGTTCGCGCCCTGTTCGCCAGTCAGCTCAAACGGAAGGTGCATGCAATCGGCGTCGAGCTCTCGCCGGATCTGCAGGCGATGGTTGCGAAGATGGAACCGGAGATGGCAGGGGGGTAAATCACGAGATGCAGCAGTACGACTTTTTCACGCAGCAGTGGGCAGAGCAGGCAAAGGCGTTCATCAACCAGGGCCACACGGCCGAATACAAGGCCACCAAGCTGCAGACTTACTGGGACTGGATCGATCGGGTGTCCGCCAACTACAGCGGCACCCTGGCGCTCGGCGTGACCCATCTCCCGGACGGACCCGGCCTGGAGACGGCATTCATCCACCTCACCTTTGCGAACGGGCAGGTGACCGGCGCACGCGCCGTGAGTGCGCAGGAAGCCTTCACTGCGGAGTTCGTGCTGCAGGGGAAATACAAGGAATGGCACACGCTCATGAACGGCTTTGAGATCGGCAAGGGGATCATGTACCGGAAGCTGCGGCTCGAAAAGGGCGATGTACTCGAGTTCTTCAACCGGATCTTCTTTTTCGTCGAGGCGCTGGCCTGCCTCCCCAAGGTGCCGACCCATTTCCCGGAGACGGCGGCCTGAGGCGGGTAACGTCGTCGGCGAGCCCGCAACGGCCCCTCCCTCACTGTAAGCTACTCCCTCGTACCTTCATCGGGGTAGCTGTACCAGCCCTTCCCCGCCTTTCGGCCAAACTCACCCCTGCGATATTTCTCCGCGATCACCCGGGGCGGGCGGTCCTCCTCCCGCCCCGTTGTTTCGTACCGCTCCCGGCGAATCAGATAGGCCAGGTCAATCCCGGTCAGATCCATCAGCCGGAACGGCCCCATGGGATGGCCGAGGGCTTTTTCGGCAGCCATGTCGATCTCTTCAAACGTGGCGTAGCCGTTCTCCAG
>JAQBPS010000117.1 GCA_028287415.1 Bacillota bacterium
CGGCGCTGCCTGCGGCCAGTTCATCCGGCGTCGGGGACGTCGGATCGGCCTTGTCGTGGGTAGTCAGGTCCAGCGGGACCAGGGGGAAGGCGCCACGGCGGGCATGGCGGCGGGCGGCGTTGACCACAATGCGGATGAACCAGGGCCGAAAGGCGGCGCTATCGCGGAGCGCAGTGATGCTGCGGATCACCTGTAGAAAGGCTTCCTGGACAACATCTTCGCAGTGGCGCGGTTCCGGGTGATCAGGTAGGCGGTGCGCAGGGCATGGGTCGCATGTAGGTGATAGAGGTCGTCCAGAGCGGATTCGTCGCCGGACTGGAGCCGCCGCACCGCTATGTCATCGTTCGTGTCGACCCCTCCTCGGGAAGGTTTGAGAGCGCTCTCACCTATATGAGTCACGCGCGTGGCGCGCGGTTCGCCTGGTGCGACGTAATAATTAGCCGCAAGTGACCATCGTCCATCTGGCGACTAAACCCAGCAGGGAGAGTGAACAGTATAAACGAAACTATCTACGGTCAGAATCATGGGTAGACGGAGTGGTGATTGAATCGTGCAGCGTCGCCCTATAACTGCCGAAATGCCCGAAGCCAGTTACCTCGTGGGCAATGCCGACGGGCCGGGCCCCTGTTATCGCCTGCTCATGCGCTGCTTCTACGAGCGGCATCTGAGCCACGTCAGCTACGTCCGGAGCGATGAGCTGGCGGCGTTTGTGCGTGAGTACCTGCCATACGACGAGACGGACTGTCGGCGGCACCTCGAGCAGCTGGCGAAATGGGGGCTGATCACCCTGCTGCCCGAGCAGAGCAAGCCCGCCAACCTGTTGGAACTGCGCCAGAAGCCCCGGGTGTATCAGGCCAGCCGGACTGCGTTGCGCCTGGAAGCGATGCGGGTCGAACTCGAAGAGGGCGAACAGGCCGCATCCCTGGATCCCGCGTCCCTGGACATCCTGCTCCAGCGGGTGCGGGAACTGATGGACTGGCTGGAGCAGGATGGTTTGCACCGCCAGGACGGCGCCCCGGAGGCCTACCGCCTCTGGTCCGCCGCCTACGATACATTTGCGGGCTTTTCCCGCCGGATTCGCGAATACTTGGACGACCTCCCCCGGCACCGGCCCCGGGAAGCGCTGGACTTTGCCGCGTTCATGGAATACCGGGACCTGATCGCCCGCTATCTCTCCGACTATGCCCGCCGCCTGTTCGACAGGCGCGAGCAACTGCGGGTCCTGCTCCAGCCGCTGACGCCACAGGCGGAGCTGCTGGCGGCCACGCTCGCATCGGTGGAGGTGGAGCAGATCCGGGCGGATGGCTCCCGGCCCGACTTTGGCGGCCAGCAGGAGCGATACCTCCGGGAGGTCCGGGCGCTCGTTCGCCACTTTGGTGAGCACGGCGATGTCGATGTGCTCCTGGAGCGGGCTCAGAGCTGGGTGGCCGAGGTGACGCGCCATGCCCGTCGCTTGTCGGAGCAACACCTGGGCGGCTCGGTGCGTGAGCAGACACTGCTCGATCTGGCCGGCCGTTTTGCTGACGCGCCCAGCCCCGCCCATGCGGAGGCCCTGGCCCAGGTTGTGTTCGCCTCGACGCTGCCGCTCAACTGGCGAGGGGAAGCGCCTCCCCCTGCGGACTTGCCGGCATGGCAGGGGGTACCGGTGACGGTGATGCTGCAAACCATTCGCCGGGGCGCCCGGCAGCGCCAGAAACCCGAGGCCACTGCCGACCGGCGCTTCGACGCCCTCCAGCGGATGCTGGCCGCGACGGCAGAGCGGGAGCGGGCAGCGCGGGAACTGGCCGAGCTCTTCGGCCCTGACGGCGCCCTGAATCTGGGCGAGATCACGGTACAGGCGCCCCAGCAACGCCAGCAGCTCCTCCACCTGCTGTACAAGGCACTCTCCCAGCAGGGGCGGGCGGGTCTGGGGTACCGGAACTGGAGCGTCGCGGTGTCGGTGCCCGCGCATGCGCCCCTCGGCCAACTGGTCGGGGCGGATGGCGTGGCCACCCTGCCTCACGTTATCCTGCACTTGCACAAGGGGGGCGACCGGTGAGCACGACTGGTGCGCAGGAGCAGCGCCGGATTGCGCTGCATGACCTGCTGGACCGCTATGGCATCAACCGGGAGGCGGAACCGGAAGCCTACCGGCGCATCGCCATGCACGAGGGCTATCTGAAGGCCTGGTTCGGCGAGCGGCCGCAGTGGCGGATGCTGACCGGGCGGGGGCTCTTCCGGCTGGAGCGGATGCCCTCCCTGGCCATGCCCGAGCGGGGCCTGCCGCGGCTGAAGGGTCCGATGGCCTACGCCTGCCTCTGCTGGGTGCTCTGGTTCGCTGAGACCATGGCGACCGGGCCGCGCGACTGGTTTGTGATCTCGGAGCTGGCGGAGCGCATCGCAGCCGTCGCGGAAGGCCGCTTCACGCTGGGTGAGCGCACCCATCGGGAAGCGCTGGTGCAGGCCCTGCATTTTCTGACCGACCTCGGCGGCCTGATCCTGCGAGATGGCGACACCGACCGCTGGGTGACCGGGCAGGAACTGCTCGGCGAGGCACCCGAGGTCATGTACGAGTTTGCTGAGAACGCCCCGCGCCTGCTCGCCAACTTCGCCCATGAGAGCCCGGGGCGCGTGGCCGACGGCGATCCGCAGCACCGCACGGCCACGCCCACCGGGGAGCCGGCGCCGCCGCTGGCGCGCGCCTGGCGGGCCTTGCTGCTGGGACCGGTCTTCTGGCGGGGGGATGACCCGGAGGCGTTCGCCGCGCTGGAAGCCCGGCAGGAAGAGGTCTACCGTGACCTGGAGTCGGCCCTGGGCTGGCAGCTCGAGTGCACGGTTGAATGTGCCCGGATCTGGCGCACTACCACCGCCAGGCACGCGGGCAGCGTGCTGCTGGACCTCTACCCGGAGCCGGGCGCGCCGGTGGAGGAGCGGCACACCCGCTTTCTGTACCATCCGATCTTGCTGCTCCTGAGCCGGTGCCAGGATGGCATCGCCGAAGGGCGCTGGCCGGTGGATGAGGCCGGGGCGGTGGCGATCCCTTATGGGGAAATGCACGACCTGCTTTCCGAGCTGCGGAGCGAGTACCGCCGTTACTGGGGCACCGAACTGAGCGCTCTTTCACTCGATGATCTGGTGCAGGCGACGCTCACCGAGATGCGCCGGACGGGCTTGCTGCGCGGGCCTGACCGGCTCCACCATTGCTACCTCCTGCCCGTTGCGGCCACGCTTGCGGGACAGTACGGGCCGCAGCCGAGCACGTTGCTCTAATGATCATCCCTAGGAGGTACCCATGGAAATCTGGCAGCATTTTGAGCAAGAGCTGGAGCAGAAGCGCCGCATGATTCCCGGTGGCCCCGAAGGCTGGCGGCCGGAGCGGCTGATCTTGCGGGACTGGTGGCACTGGCGGGACCAGGAATTCGGCTTTGCCCACGGGCGCCTCGCACTGACGGGGCAGAACGCCGGCGGCAAATCCTCGCTGCTGGCTCTGACCATCCCCATGCTCCTGGACGGGCGGACCGACCCGGTACGCCTCGACCCGGCACAGAGCCGCGACCGGTTCCTCCATTTCTACTTGCTGGGGCCGGACGACGCGGAGGCGGGGAACCCGGAGGCATTCCGCTATGAGGCGCGGACGGGGTACGTCGCCATTGAGTTTTACCATCCGGGCGAGGATCGGTTCCTCACCATCGGGATGGGCGTGGCCGCGTCCCGCACCAGCCCCCGGCGTGTCGCCGACTGGTGGGGCTTCCTGCTGCTCAGGGGGCAGCGAATCGGCCATACGTTCGACGTCCGGGGCGCGGACGGTACCTGCCTGGCACGGCGGGAGTTCACCCGGCTCGTCGGCGACGGGGGCATTGTCGTCACGGAGCGGGCGGAGTACCAGCGGCAGGTGAACAGCCGTCTGTTCGGCTTCGAGGGCGATGATTTTCAGGCGCTGATCGAGATGCTGCTGCAAGCCCGCCGCCCCAAGCTCGGCGAGCAGTCCGGGCCCGACAAGGTCTGCGATCTGCTCCGCAAATCGCTGCCCGGCGTTGCCGCTGAACGGCTCAGCCGGGTCGGCGAGGTCGTCAACAACATTGAGGAGTACCGGCGGAACATGGCCGATGTCGGCGCCAAGGCCGAGGCGGTGGGCCGCATCGACACGAGCCTGCTCGGCCTGGCCGAGGTGCTGGTCCAGGAGTCGGCCCGGCAGTATTTGTCGGTCCAGGGCAGCCTGGGGAGCGTGGCCGGCCGGCTCAAGGAAGCCCGGCAAAGCCTGGAGGCGGCCGAGACGGGCCTCCTGGCACTGGCGGAGCAGGCCCGGCGCAGGGCAGAGGAGCGGGCGGCCCTCCAGGCGGAGGTCAGCGAGCTGAGCACCGGCGACGGGGCGGATCTGCAGACCCTTCTCCAGGAGGCGGGGCAGCAGAAGGCGGATGCCCGGGCGAAGGTGGTGGAACTGGCACGCCGGCTGGGTACGGCGCAAGGGGAGCAGCAGCGGCTGGCGGCGGACCAGGGACAGGCTGCCGGACAGTTCGAGAGCAGGCGCCGGGCGCTGGCCGCAGCTTTGGACAAGCTGGCCCGCGAGGCGGAGCGCCTTGGTTGGCAGGCTGCTGCCAAAGAGCTGTCCGAGGCGGCCCGTGCCGTGGTGGTGCTGGTGATCGAAGATCCGGCCGAGGTCCTGGAGGGCGCCGCCCCGGATCTTGCCCTCGCCGGCGAGGCTCGCAGCCTCCAGGCGGAGTTCCGCACGGCGGCCGCGGCCCGCCGCAGTCTGGACGAGGCCGAGCGGGCCTATACCCAGGTGCAGGAGCGGGTCGATGGGCTGCGCAAGGCGGCCGGCCACCTGGCCGACCAGGTGGAGGCGGCCAAGGACGCAGCGGAGGAGCAGGCGGAGGGGCTCGTGCTGGCCCTTCAGTCGTGGCAGGAAGAGAGCACGGTGATGAACCCGAGCGATGTCGACATCGCCCGGGTGGTCGCAG
>JAQBPS010000120.1 GCA_028287415.1 Bacillota bacterium
ATCATTTAGGAGGGCATCCGCCCGGACGGCCGCAAGATGGACGAGGTCCGCGCAATAGAGTGCGACATCGACCTGCTGCCCCGCACCCACGGCTCCGGCCTCTTCCAGCGTGGCCAGACCCAGGTCCTGAGCGTCGTCACCCTCGGCACCATGGGCGACGTCCAGCGGCTGGACGACCTCACGCTCGAGGAAGAGAAGCGCTACATGCACCACTACAACTTCCCGCCGTTCTCCGTCGGTGAAACGCGGCCCATGCGCGGCCCCGGCCGGCGTGAAATCGGCCACGGCGCCCTGGCGGAGCGGGCCCTCGACCCGGTCATCCCGTCCGAGGAGACCTTCCCGTACGCGATCCGCGTCGTGTCGGAAGTGCTGGAGTCGAACGGCTCCACCTCCATGGGCTCCGTCTGCGGCTCGACCCTCGGGCTCATGGCCGCCGGCGTGCCGATCAAGTCCCCGGTGGCGGGCGTTGCCATGGGTCTCGTCGAGGACCCGGCCACGGGCCGCTACGCCGTCCTGACGGACATCCAGGGCATCGAGGACGCCCTGGGCGACATGGACTTCAAGGTGGCCGGTACCGCCAAGGGCGTTACCGCACTGCAGATGGACATGAAGATCTCCGGCACCGGCCGTGAGATCCTCGGCAAGGCGCTCTCCCAGGCGAAGGAAGGCCGCATGCACATCATGGGCAAGATGCTCGAACGCATCGCGGAGCCCCGCACCACCATGTCGCCCTTCGCCCCCCGCATCATCATCATGAAGATCCACCCGGACAAGATCCGCGAGGTGATCGGCAAGGGCGGTTCGATGATCAACAAGATCATCGAGTCCACTCGGGTCGGCAACACCAAGGTGGACATCAATATTGAAGATGACGGCACGATCCACATCGCCTCCGTCAACGAGGAAGCCGCCATGAAGGCCATCCGCATGATCGAAGGGCTGACGAAGGATCCGGAGTCCGGCATGAACTACCTCGGCAAGGTGACACGCCTGATGAACTTCGGTGCATTTGTCGAGATCATGCCCGGCAAGGAAGGCCTCGTCCACATCAGCCAGCTGGCTGAGGAGCGGGTCAACAAGGTGGAGGACGTGGTGAACGTCGGCGACGAGATCGAGGTCAAGGTGACCGAGATCGACAAGCTGGGCCGCATCAACCTCTCCCACAAGGAAGTACTGCGGGAGCGCAGGGAAAACGGCTAGGCTCAGAGGCTCAGAATTGATCAGGGCCGGCGGCACAGGCCGTCCGGCCCTTTCCATGCTTAAGTATGATCCGCACGCCATCGGAGCAGAGCTCCCCATGACGGCCATGACGCATGGGGAGCGACGGGACCACTAATGGCGGGGGAGGGGTGGCGCGCCCTACCGACTGCGCACAAAACGCCCCGCACGCTAAACTCGCTGAGTGCGAGGCGTTTTGAGCTTGCCCCTCCCACTTTAAGGAGGCTCTCTTCGTTTTGACTATCTACCAGAAAAGTACGTTGCCAGGTGGGCTCCGGGTGATCACCGAGGAGATCCCGCACGTCCGCAGCGCCTCCCTTGGCGTCTGGGTCGGGGCGGGCAGCTGCTGGGAGACTCCGGCCGACATGGGCATCTCCCACTTCATCGAACACATGCTGTTCAAGGGCACCGAGCGCCGGACGGCCCGCCAGATCTCCCAGGAGATCGACGGCCGCGGCGGCAACCTGAACGCGTTCACCGCCAAGGAGCACACCTGCTATTATGCCAAGGTGCTGGACCAGCACCTGCCGGTCGCCGTCGACGTCCTGGCGGACATGGTTCAGCACTCCCTGATCGACACCGGCGAGGTGGCGAAGGAGAGGGGCGTGATTATTGAGGAGATCAAAATGTACGAGGATGTCCCGGACGACCTCGTACACGACATCTTCGCCGAGGCCATGTGGGCCGGACACGCTCTGGGTCGCCCCATCGTCGGGACGACCGAGACCGTCCAGTCGTTCACGCCCGCACAGCTGCGCGCCTACATGCAGGCCCACTATACGCCTGAGAACGTCGTGATCGCCGCTGCGGGCAACATCAGCCACGACCAGGTGCTCGCCCAGGTGGAGGCGGCGTTCGGGCGGCTCGCACGGGCGCCGCACGGGGACCGCACCTGGCAGGACGCCCCGGCCGACATCAAGCGCCCGTTGGCGGTCGTGCGCGAGAAGGAGACCGAGCAGGCCCATCTCGTGCTCGGTGTGAAGGGGCTTCATCAGGAGCATGACGACATCTACGCCCTGCACCTGCTCAACACGGTTCTCGGCGGCGGCTCGTCCAGCCGCCTCTTCCAGGAGATCCGGGAGGAGCGCGGCCTGGCCTATTCTGTCTACAGCTTCCATAGCAGCTTCCGCGACACCGGCAACTTCGGCGTCTACGCGGGCGTCTCGCCGACGGTCCTGCCGCAGGTGCTGGAGCTGATCCTGAAGGGCTTCCGCACCGCAGGCGAGGAGGGGCTGACGCCGGTCGAACTGGCGGAGGCGAAGGAGCAGCTGAAGGGGCAGATCATGCTCGGGCTGGAGTCGACCACCGGCCGCATGAGCCGGCTGGGGCGAGGCGAGCTCACCTTCGGCCGGGTGCTCACGCCGGATGAGATCATCAGCAAGATTGATGCCGTCACCCCAGAGCAGGTGCAGCAGGTCGCACACCGGCTGCTGATCGACGAGCCGATGGTGCTCTCCGTCGTCGGACCGGTGTCCGATCGCGTCAATCTGTCGAATTTCGGCTTCCCGGAGGTCGCCCGTGGCTAAGGAAAACGGCACCCGGCGCTTCGCAGTCGTCGCGGGTTACGAGGAGCGTGTCACCCTGCCCCAGCGCAAGACGGCCCGCTCCGCCGGCTACGACCTGGAGGCCGCGGAGGCGGTCACGGTTGCACCCGGTCGGGTCGCACTGGTGCCCACGGGTCTGAAAGCCTACATGGGCCCGGACGAGGTACTGGTCCTGGCCATCCGCAGCAGCCTGGCCGCCAGGCGCGGCCTCTGTCTGGCGAACGGCGTGGGCGTGATCGATGCCGACTACGCTGACAACCCGGAGAATGAGGGCCACATCCTGGTGGCCCTGGCCAACTACGGCGCCGCCGAGGTCCAGATCGCCCGGGGCGAGCGCATCGCCCAGGGCATTTTCCTCAAGTACCTGACCACGGCCGATGATGCCGCCACCGGCGAGCGCACCGGCGGCTTCGGCAGTACCGGCGGGAGTTGAGATTTTATATGGCCACGGATTGCACGGATTCCACGGATTTTAACGCAAACACGGATTCTAAGTAAAATATTTTATTTTTTATGTATTGATCTGTGTTTCTCTTGAAATCAGTGCAATCAGTGGAATCCGTGGCCATATTAACGCTCCACAGCAGAACCCAGGACTAAAGTCCCGCCCCCATGTAGGACCTTTGGCTTTTCATCGCCCGTCCTCTCGATGCTATGCTATTGAAAGGTACAAAGGGTCTGAGAATTGAGGGGGGCTCCGGAATGCAAGCCTCGGCCCAAGTGCTGCTGCAAATTGAGGAGCTGCGCCGCCAGCTACACCAGGGTATGGGTGCCCAGTACGACCCGGTGCGGCTGCAAACGCTCGTCCCCATCAGCCAGGAACTTGACCGGCTGGTCGTCGAGTTCGCCCGCGATGAACTGAACAACAACCATGAAGGGGCGCAACAATAGCGAACGCAATGCCCGCAGGCCACGTCCTGTCGGGCGTTTTGCTGTAGTTAAGCCTCCGCGGGACACATTTATTGTGCGATGACTAAATCATTTACTAGCCACGGATTTGACGGATTACACGGATTCGAACATAAATATTTTAAAAC
>JAQBPS010000419.1 GCA_028287415.1 Bacillota bacterium
GCCCCGTTGATCGCATCGATCTCGGTGGGGCGGCCCCGCTCGACGTCCTGGAGCATGGAGGAGCGGTTGGCGGCGGTGGCGCGGGCGACGGCCACGGCCCGGGCGCCCGAGTCGCCGTCAAGGATCACACCGCTGGCGGCAGCGACCTGAGCCGCCTCGCGGGCGGCGGCCTCCAGCAGGCGGCGGGCGCCGGGGCGCTCGACCAGCTCCCCGTTCGGCACGCGTAAGATCGCGCTCAGTGCGTTGATGCCGCAGTTGACGGCCAGCTTGCCCCAGAGCAGTGGCAGCGGGTCGGGGCGGACTTCGGTGGGAAACCCGGCTTCATTCAGCAGCGCAGCCACGTGAGCCGCCAGGACTGGCGCCGTGACTGGCGCCGTGCCCGACGCAGCGCCCGGCGCCACACCTGGCGCAGCGCCCCCGCCCCACGGTGCGATCACAGTGGGGCCAAGACCGCCGAGCCGCACCCGCCCCGGCCCCAGCAAGGTCGCACCCAGCGCTGTCGTGCCCGCCAGCACCCGGCCGGCGCCGCAGACCGCCGCCAGCGCCTCCGCGTTCCCCAGCCCGTTCTGGAGTGTCAGTGCGACCGTCTCCGGCCCGACCGCCCCCTCCGCCCAGCGCAGCGCATCCGCTGTGGCGTAAGCCTTCACCAGGACGATCAGCAGGTCGACCGGGCCGGCGGGGCGGTCCGTCACCCGCACCGCCACGGGCTCGTGCCCCTCCACCGCCACATCGGCAAACCCCGGCGCCCGCGCAAACAGCCACACCTCATGAGCGGTGCGGCTTGCGAGCGCCCACGCGAAGAGGCTGCCCATCGCCCCTGCCCCGAGGACACCGACCCTGGTCACGGCGCCACTGGCTCCGGTTGCGGCTCCGGCTGCGCCACCGGCTCCGGCTCCGGCTCCGGCTGCGCCACCGGCTCCCGCTCCCGCTCCGCCGTCGCCCGCAGCAACTCTTCGCGCTTCATGTTGAACGAGTGCTCCGGCGCCGGGAACGTGCCGGCATCCACCTCGTGACAGTAAGCCGCCAGCCCTTCAGCGATCGCCTCACCCGCCGCCGCAAACCGCTTGACGAACCGCGGCTGGAGCCGGTCGTACAGGCCGAACATGTCATGCCAGACCAGCACCTGACCGTCGCACCCCGCCCCCGCCCCGATCCCGATCGTCGGGATGCTGATACACCCGGTCACATGCGCCGCCAGCTGCGTCGGCACCAGCTCGAGGACGAGACTGAACGCGCCCGCCTGCTCCAGCGCCCGCGCATCGGCAATGATCTGCCGCGCCGCCGCCGCCTCCCGCCCCTGCACCTTCCAGCCGCCCAGTGCAGCCGCTGTCTGCGGGGTCAGGCCGAGGTGCCCCATCACCGGGATGCCCCCGCGCACCAACGCCCGCACGGTCTCTGCGATCTGCGCCCCGCCCTCCAGCTTGACGCAGTCCGCCCCCGCCTTCATCAGCTCGTTCGCATTGGCGACCGCCTGCTCACAGCTGACGTTGTAGCTGCCGAACGGCATGTCCGCGATGATGAACTTGGACGGCGCCCCCTTGATCACCGGGCGCAGGTGGTGCAGCATCTCGGCCATCGTCACCTGCGTGGTGCCGCTGTAGCCCAGCATCACCATGCCGAGGCTGTCGCCGACGAGGATCGCATCCACCGGCGAGCGGTCGGCAAGTAACGCCCCCGTATAGTCGTAAGCGGTCACTAGTTTAAGCTTGCGGCCCTCGCGCTTCGCGGCCCGGAACCCCGGCAGGGTCAGGCGTTCTTCGGTCATCACATGCCACCCTTTCTCGTCTCAGCCTTCGTAGTGAAGGTCTCAGCGGTACGGGTCGTTCTCATCCACTATGCGGCGCACACGGGATTATCCCTGTGAATGCTGATGCGGCTGCCCCGCCCGGCGCACCGCATCCAGCACCGCCAGTTCGACGGCAATCGCCGCGGCCGTCCCGGCCACCGTCGCATCGACCTGCTGATCGCCGGCGGCCAGGCAGAAAAGCGTGTCGCCATCGTACATCGTATGGATCGGCGAAATCGAACGGGCAAGGCCGTCGTGAGCCATGCGGGCGACCTTGTTCGCCGCCTCCTTGGTCAGGCGCCCGCCCACGGCCACCACCCCGATGGTCGTGTTCTGCCCCGCATCGGCAGCGAGTGCGCCACGCGGAACGCCGGACAGCAGCAGGCGGGTCGTGTCGGCAAAGCCGCCATCATCCGGCAGCAAGCCCGCGCCCCCATCCGGCAGCGAGCCCGCGCCCCCATCCGGCAGCCTGGCCCCCGCCACAATCTTACCGGCCTCGCGGTCCCACACATCGCCAAAGGGATTGACGGCCACCACCGCCCCGACGATGATGCCCCCCGCCAGCACGCTGGCGCTCCCGATGCCTGTGCGGGTGGCCTGCGCCATCCCGAGGATCTTGCCGGCAGTGCAGCCGGTGCCGGCCCCGTGCCAGCCACGCGCCAGCGGCCCGCCTGCACCCGCCTCAGCGGCGGCGCATGCTGCGTAGCCCATCGCTGCGGTCGGGCGCACCCCGGCGCTGCCGATGCCCAGGTCATACAGCACCGCAGCCGGTACGATCGGCACCACCGCATCGCCCGTGTGAAAACCGATACCGCGCTCTTCCAGATAGCGCATCGCACCATCGGCCGCGGCAAGGCCGTAGGCGCTGCCCCCGCAGAGCAGGACGGCATGCGCATGCTCGACCAGGTTGCCGGGGCGGCACAGGTCGGTCTCGCGGGTGCCCGGTGCGGAGCCCTCGACCGCCACGCCCACGATCGCGCCGGCGGGCGCGAGGACGGCGGTCACCCCGGTCAGTGCATCATGATCCTGGGCATGCCCGGCGAGAATGCCCGGTACATCGGTAATGTCGTTGTTCGGACCATGCGGCCAGCTGGTCATGATTGAGATTTTCCTTTCTGTGGTGAGCGCGCCAAACAGCCGCCCCCCAGGTAACCGGAGGCGGCTGATTGCAGTTGCTTATGCGGCATCCCCGGGCCGGGGCGCATAGCCCTGCCTCCGGACATAACCTGCGCGTACCAACGCGAGCCCGACGGGCAGTGTCACTGCCGCCGCGACGATGATCTCGGGCAAGCCGTGGATCACGCCGACAGTCAGGGCAACGCCGCGTGGGAGGTAACCGCGCAGCACGGCCATGCCCAGCACCAGGCAGGTGTTGGTCAGCGTACCGACGACAGCGGCTGCCACCAGCCCGGTGCCCATCTTGAAGCGGCGGAGTCCGAGGAAGGCATAGGCCGCAGTAATGCCGATGATGATACGGGGCAGCACGGCCACCAGCGGGTCAGCGAACATGGGACTGCTCGGCTGCATCAGGCTGAAGATGCCGAAGATCAGCCCGACCAGGCCGCCAACAATGGGCCCTTCGGCAACCGCTGCGAGGATCACGGGGACATGCATGATCGTGGCGGTTCCGGCCGCTGTAGGAACCGGAATAAACCCGAGTCGCGTGACGCCCAGCACAATGCTGACGGCGCCGAGCATGCCGGTGATCGCCATCTTCCGGACTGTGAGATTCACGGTGCATCCCTCTTTCAGATAGTGGTGACGCCCGCCATGGTAATTCGCCGAGTCGGGACTTGGGTCCTTTTTATTGACGCGGATTTGCGGAGTACACGGATTTTAAAACCCGCTGATTATCACGCAAATCCGCGGTGTCCGCAAATCCGAGTCAATAAATGTCTTATGTCAGCTATAATGCCCACGGTATGCCTGAGGCAAAAGCTCCGCCACCCGGCGCATCATCGCATCGGCTAACAGCTGCCGCTCATCCTCTCCCGCTGCCGCTGCAACGGCCAGGTCGCCCACGGCAAACGGCTTACCGATCCAGACATCGATCCGGGCGTGGCGCGGCTGCTCGCCGCCCATGTCCCGGTCATTGATCGGCAGGAACTTCTCCGTACCCGCCAGCGCCACGGGCACCACGGGCACGCCCGCCCGGCGGGCGATCAGGGCGGCGCCCCGCTTCGCCGGCAGCAACTCGCCGTTCCGGCTGCGCGTCCCCTCAGGGAAGATCAGCACCGAGTTGCCCTGCTTGAGCATCTCCACCGCCCGCTTGAACGCCTCCACGTCCGCGGAGTTGGGGCGGATCGGGATCGTCTCCACCGCCTCCGCCCCGACGCGCGTCAGCAGCGTGCCCTGGAGCTTCACCCCGGCCAGGAAGAAGACCCGCTTGGGTCGCAGAGCGCGGACCAGCGTGTACCCGTCAGCATTTGACAGGTGATTGCAGATGAAGAGGCAGGGCCCGTCCGGGATCTGCTCCCGGCCGTGCACGTGCTCCTCCACATACCGGTTCCAGATCAGCTCCATGCCGGAGCGGACAAGCTTCCGGCGGGCGCCGGCGGGCAGCATGGCGAGCAGTCGAAAAAAGAGCTGTACCACGGACCGACAACCTCCCGCTCAGTTTGGATCAAATGGCGGCGATGACCCGATGGTCGACACAGTAGCGCTCGACCCGGTTTTTCATCACAGCGACGCCGATGCCCGCCCCCAGCGGCACCGCCAGGTAGCCGCCGGGCTCGAGCCGGGCAGCCGGCTCAACGATATCCTCCGCGAAGTACCGGTCGGAAGCAGAGGTGTCGCCGGGCAAGGTGAAGCCGGACAGCGTCGTGAGGGCGATGTTGTGGGCCCGGCCCACGCCGGACTCCAGCATCCCGCCGCACCAGAGCGGCACAGCCCGCTTCACGCACAGGTCGTGCAGCTTGAGCAGCGGCGACAGACCGCCAACGCGCCCGACCTTGACGTTGATGATGCGGCAGGAGCCCAGGTCGAGCGCCTTGCGGGCGTCGGATGGCGTCAGGATCGACTCGTCCAGGCAGATCGGCGTCTTCAGCCGGGCCTGGAGCTGCGCGTGGTCAACGATATCATCCTCCCCCAGCGGCTGCTCGATCATCATCAGCCCCAGGTCGTCCAGCCGCTCAAACAGCGGGATATCGGCAAGCGTGTAGGCCGAGTTGGCATCCGCCATCAGGGGGATGTTCCCGAACTCCGATCGCAGCGCCCGCAGCAGCTCCTCGTCCCACCCGGGCTTGATCTTGACCTTGATCCGGCGGTAGCCCTCGGACAGGAAGGTCTCGACCTGCCGGAGGGTAGCGCCGACCGACCCCTGAATCCCGACGCTGACCCCAACCGGAATCCGCTCCTTCACCCCGCCGAGCGCCTTGGCCAGCGGGATTGACCGGGCCTTGGCCCAGGCGTCCCAGAAGGCGTTGTTCAGCCCGGCCTTGGCGATGTGGTGGCCGCGGAGCGGCTCCCAGGCATCCGCCATCGTGTCGGGGTGCGAGAATCTCCGGCCCAGGACGAGCGGGACCAGGAAGTCCTCAAGCATGTGCAGCGCGGTCTTCGTCGTCTCGTAGTTGTAGAGCGGCTCCGGCAGGGTCGAGACCTCGCCCCACCCCGTGACGCCCTCGCTCTCTAGCTCGACGAGAATCAGCTCCCGCACCTTCTGCGTACCAAAGCTGGTCGTGAAGGGTTGCTTCAGGGGCAGTTGCAGCACGTGCAAGCCGATGCGCTCAATTTTCACGGGTGGGCCCCCTCCCCGGGTCAGGATGTTACGTACCCTTTCGGCGCCAGTCAAGCGATAGCCTTTGGCGGAGACATTTTATTGCCACGGATTTCACGGCTTACACCGATTTTAAAAGCAAACACAGATCAAACCAAATAAAATATATATTTTTCCGAATCCGTGTAACCAGTGAAATCCGTGGCTATAAAAATGCCCCATTCCCCACTCCCACCAGCGAAAAGGCCCGCCGCAGGGGCGGGCCACACATCCGCTACGGCAAGGGGCGCACCGGGTTCTCAGGCCCCCGGCCCCGGAACGCATCCACGAACTGGTCGACCTTCGCCTTGTCGTAACCCGGCAGCCGCAGGGCGTTCTCCCAGGCCGTAAGGATCAGGGGGTTCTTGGCGTCCGTGCGGGGCACGACAACGATGCCGTCCCACTGGCCGGCATACTGCTTGGCCAGGGCCTTCAGCGGCTCAAGGTCAGCGGCGGGCAGCTTCGCCGGATCGTAGTAGATCACCACGTTGCCGTGCTCCAGGGCATGCACCAGGCGCTCCGGCGTCTGTGCGACCGTGTAGAAGCCCGGGGCAGTCGGCACCGCCCAGTGATCCCCCGACAGCGGCGGGTCGGTATCGTAGTTCACCTTCTGACCGTCCGGCACATGCGTCGACCCCTTGCAGGTCGAAAATTCCAGGCCCGGGATCGACACGTGTACCGGCGACGACGTGCAGTTGTACTGGTTCGGCGTGAGCTTATCCGGGGGCACAGGCGGTTTCGCCTTGGTACTCATGATTGCCGCGTAACCGAGCAGCCCCAGCAGGGCGAGCCCGCCGATGATCAGGGCAATGACCGGGCCATTGTTTACCCGTGGCTTCGCTTTCGGCTTGGACATTGCTTTACCTCCATAGGGTCAGATAAGTGCACCGGCGCATCTTCGCTTAGCTTACTTATGTTCCATAATAACGTATCAAAAGAAGGGCAGCCAGCGCAACCGAAAGTTTGATCAGATATTTCAAATCATGCACCCGAATTCAGAAGCCCCCGTGGCGGCCACGACGTCACGGGGGCGGACGGGTCAACCTGGTGCGGGGGAGAGTGTGAGAGGGGGCAAGCTCAAAACGCCCCACACACAGCCATTTTCGCGTGTAGGGCGTTTTGTGCGCAGTCGCGTGCGTTCTGCCCCCCTCTCACTTGAAAGAAAGTAGCCAGCACCCGACCGATCGTCGAGGCTGGCTGCTTTCCCTGCGTCCGCGAATTAATCTGTCATGATGGTGTCGATGTGGACGTCCTCGCCGTGCTCGGCCGCCTGCCGCTTGAGGCTGGCGTTGCCGATCAGCTGGGTGACCAGCAGGCCCACGAGGACCACGCCCATACCGGTCCAGAAGACCACCTGCAGCGACTGCGCCATCATCAGCTTGCTGCCGCCGATGAACTGATCACGCACCGCCGGCGGTACCATCTGCTGCGCCTCCGGGCTGAGCAGCATCCGGATCAGCACCTGCGGGGTCTCCTTGATCTGCTGGAAGAACTGCTGCGCCTGAGGCGGCAGACTGGCCACCGTCGGGCCCATCTTCGCCATAGCCGGGGCCAGGTCCGTCTGGAACCGGCTCGCCATCTGGTTGTTGAAGATGACGCCGAAAACGGTGATACCCACAGTGGCACCAATCTGGCGGAAGAAGGTCGACGCAGATGTGACCACGCCGCGGCGATTGGCCGGGAACGCGTTCTGCACCGACAGCATCAGGATCGGCATGATCAGGCCGAGGCCGGCGCCGAGCACCATCGAACTGAGGGTCGCCTGCAGCTGGGTCGTATCAACGTTCCAGTGAGTCATCAGGTAGAAGGCCGTCGCCACCACGGCGAAGCCAACGCTGATCTGGACCCGATACTGGAGCTTGAGGGCGAGCCGCCCGGAGAGGATCGAGAATACGACCATGGTCAGCATCATCGGGGTCATCACGTTGCCGGCCTGGTTCGGGTCAACCCCGACCACGCCCTGGATGAAGTACGGCACGAACATGATGGCGCCGAACATGCCAGCGCCCATCAGGAAGCCGACAATGCTGACGACGCTGAACGTGCGGTTGTGGAACAGGGCCGGATCCAGTACCGGCTCAGGCACTCGGGTCTCAATGATGCCAAAGATGACCAGCAGGGCCACTGCCGCTCCATACATGCTAATCGACTGCCACGAGGTCCAGGCCCAGGCCTCGCCGCCGCGGGCAGTGGCGAGCAGGAAGAGCACGATGCCTCCGGTGACCGTGAGCGCACCGGCAAAGTCGATCGGGCGCTTCTCGCCCCGGCTCTCCCGATACGACATGATCATCAGGACCGCAGCGACAATGCCGATGGGGAGGTTGACGTAGAAGATCCAGCGCCAGGAG
>JAQBPS010000150.1 GCA_028287415.1 Bacillota bacterium
CCGCAAGATCATTACACACATAAATCCGTGTAACCTGTGTAATCTGCGCGCTAATCCGTGTTAGATAAAGAAAAACTCCCGCCCTGACCGCTACACATCTAACCGAATATAATGCTTTATTTTTATAAGCAGAAGGAATTCGCATCAGCTCATGCGAACTCATGCCATACGTTTGCACAACCCGTCGCCGACACGGCAGGCGGATACCTAACTCATACCAAGGCGGCGATCTAGCACTAGTGGACGTAACAATCAAAGACGTGGCCAGGGCCGCCGGCGTGTCAGCCTCTACCGTTTCCCGGGTGCTGTCCGGAAACCCGAAGATCAGCCCCGAGACGCAAGAAAAGGTGCGCCTGGTGCTGCGGAACCTGAAATACCATCCGCATGCCGGCGCCCGCAGCCTGGTGACAGGCAGCAGCCGGACCATCGGGCTCGTCACCTCCCGCCCCGGTGCCGAAACCTTCGCCAACCCGTTCTTTCCCGAGGTGATCCGGGGCATCTGCTCCGTGCTTGAGGTGGCGGGGTACAACCTGGTGCTTTCCACCGCCCAGGGCGAAGCGAACCAGCGCAAGAGCTGCCTGGACATGCTGCGCAGCCGGCATGTCGACGGGGTGATTCTGACCAGTTCCCGCCTCGGGGACGAACTGATTGATGCGCTCGTGTCGGAGGGGCGCAACTTTGTGTTGATCGGCCGGCCTGCCGACAAGGCCGGGAACCTCTCGCACCCGGCGGTCTACGCCGTCAACAACGACAACATCCTGGCGGCAGCTGTCGCCACAGCGCATCTGGTCAGCGGCGGCCACCGCCGGATCGCCTTCGTCACCGGTCCGCAGCACTGGGTCTACTGCTATGACCGGCTCCAAGGCTATCGCCAGGGGCTGTCGCAGGCAGGCCTGCCGCTGGACCCCGCGCTGGTGCAGCAGGGGAACATCACCCAGCAAGATGGCAACCGCGCGGTCGACCGGCTGTTTTCACTGCCCGAGCCGCCCACTGCGATCCTGGCCATGGATGACACCCTTGCGCTGGGAGCGCTGGAGGCCGCGCAACGCCGGGGCCTGCGCGTGCCGGCCGACCTGGCCGTCGCCGGCTTCAACGACAGCCCGATCGCCTCGTGGACCCGGCCCACGCTCACCACCGTCCGGATCCCCGTATTCGACCTCGGCGCCATGGCCGCCCGCATGCTGGCCGGCCTTCTGGACGGCACCCACGCCCGGCCGCACCAGGTGATCTTGCCCAGCGAGATCATCATCCGGGAATCGACAGCCGGCAATTGACGGCGATCGGCAGCACCCGCAAGCCAGCCGGTCGACCGTTTATGCACTTGTACCTGTCTGTGAAAACGTTTGCACGACCGCCCGAACCCGTCCCGAGAGAGAATCACGTGAGGGGAGAGACCGACATGAAGCGATCACTGGTTACCGCCGCCGTAGCTTCGGTCCTGATGCTGTCTGTAGTGGCCGGTTGCAGCGGCACGAAGAGCACCACGGACCCGGGCACCACCAACCCTGGCCCCAGCGCCCCGGCCAAGCAGGAGATCACCCTGTTCAACCTCAAGGTGGAGATCGACCAGGCGCTCAAGAACCTGGCCGCCGACTTTGAGAAGGAGAAGGGCATCAAGGTGACGGTCAAGTCCTGCGGCGGCGGCTGTGACTATGGTGCGCAGCTGAAGGCAGAGATGCAGTCCGGCAAGGAGCCCGACCTGTTTGTGCTGGAGGGCCCCGGCAACCTGGACGTGTGGAAGCAGAAGGTGGCGGACCTCTCCAGCGAGCCATGGGTCAAGGAGGTCAGCCCCGACCTGCTGGGCCTGAAGCTGGACGGCAAGATCGTCGGCTTCCCCGTCGCCATCGAAGGGTTTGGCCTGATCTACAACAAGGCAATTCTCGACAAGGCCGGCGTCAACCCGGATACGATCAAGACCTACGCCGACCTGGAGGCCGCCTTCAAGACCATCGATGGGAAGAAGAAGGAGCTCGGCCTTGACGCTGTCCTGTCCTACTCCATGAAGGAGGCCTGGATCAGCGGCAACCACACCTTTAACACCTACCTGGCCGCCCGTGACAACGCCGACAAGTTCACCGACGACCTGCTTGCCGGCAAGGTCGACGTCAAGAACGATCCCATTGCCAAGGACTACGCCAAGCTGGTCAAGCTGCTGCTGGACAACTCCGACAAGGCCAAGCTTGACGCCATCGACTACAACGCACAGGTCGCCGCGTTCGGCACCGGCAAGACCGCCTTCCTGCAGCAGGGCAACTGGGCCTATGGCAACCTGAAGGACCTGAAGGCCACCTTTGACATGGGCATTGTGCCGCTGGCGCTGAACAGCTCGAAGTATGCCGCTTCGATCGCGGTGGGCGTCCCGTCGTATTACGCCATCAACAAGGACTCCAAGGCTACGGACGCCGCCCGGGAGTTCCTGAACTACATCGCCATGACCGACCGCGGCCACAAGTACATGATCGAGGAGGCCTTCATGGTCCCGGCCTTCAAGAACGTGAAGCTCCAGCCGACCGATCCGCTGGCCAAGTCGATCATGAAGTACAACGCTGAGGGCCGCACGCTCACCTGGCAGTTCACCAAGTTCACGGGCAAGAACTGGGGCATGCAGCAGGTCGCTCCGATCACGGCGCAGTTTGGCAAGGACGGCAACGTCGACAAGTTCCTCGACGCTCTCGACAAGGCGGCCAAAGAGTACGCCAAGCAGTAAGCGAATGGCGTGACGAAAGAGCGGGAGGGAGAGCCCTCCCGCTCTTTTCCCAGGTGGCCCGGTGGCCCGGCGACCGGGCGGCGCCGCGTGGAAGGGGGATTCGCGATGGCGGGCAAGCGCACACGGGCGGTTTTCTGGGGTTTCCTGACCCCAACGCTCTTCGCGTTCCTGATGGTGATCATCGTGCCGTTTTTGATGGGCGTCTACTACGCATTCACCAACTGGACCGGCGTGCCGGGCGAGACGCTCAAACTGGTCGGACTGAAAAACTTCACGGCCGTTTTGCATGACATGCGGTTTTTTTATTCGTTTGGGCTGACCACCCTTTACTCGCTTATTTCGATGACGATCATCAACCTCGTCTCCTTCGGGCTGGCGCTGCTGGTCACGCAGGAGCTTAAACTGAAGAATCTCTACCGGACCGGCTTCTTCCTGCCAAACCTGATCGGTGGGCTGGTGCTGGGGTACATCTGGCAGTTCATCTTTAACGCTGCATTGCCC
>JAQBPS010000187.1 GCA_028287415.1 Bacillota bacterium
GGTAGGCCGGAGTATCGAGAAAATAGTTGCCAAGGACGGCTTGTGACGGGGCCTGCAGGCACCGTTTCATCCGTATTCGTCAGATTTCGACAACCCCACGGCGCCCAGGGCTCCGGATCAGCCCAGCCTGGACCTGCATTGGAAACTTTGTGCTCGTTCGTTCACCAAGGACCTGGAAAATAGTTTCCAACAACCAGGGTATTTGGCAGGTGGGACGTGGGCTAGACATACCTATCGCTACGTTGCGCTTGCAGGCTGGCGGCGGCCCAGCCGACCCGGCCGACCCGGCCCTGCTGGGCTCACGGAGAGTGGGCTGTCGCGAGGGCGCCGCGCCGCGCCCCCATCCGCTTTCTGATATGGCGCCGACAACAAGGGGCAGGCCGAGCTGGCTCGGGGAGAACGGCGATTGTAATTCATAATGGCAGAACGTTCAATTTGCTGCACTTTTTCGCTCCGCAACTTCAACGTTCTGCCGGTATAAAAAACCCAGCCCCGGCTGAAATTACGTATTGATAACGACCCCGCCATGCTGTATCATAATGACTTGTCACCGTTCCACGGAAAGAGACGCGAACACTGATTCCGGCTTAGCTCAGCGGTAGAGCATCCGGCTGTTAACCGGAGGGTCGTAGGTTCGAATCCTACAGCCGGAGCCATTTCAGTTGCGGGTTTAGCTCAGCGGTAGAGCGACGCCTTGCCAAGGCGTAGGTCGCGAGTTCAAATCTCGTAACCCGCTCCAGTTTCATAGCGTGGACCGCTAGCTCAATGGTAGAGCATTCGACTCTTAATCGACAGGTTGAAGGTTCGAGTCCTTCGCGGTCCACCAATTTCATATGGGGAGATACCCAAGTGGCCAAAGGGGGCTGACTGTAAATCAGTTGTCTGTCGACTTCGGTGGTTCGAATCCACCTCTCCCCACCACGGTATCTCCTCATCGCGGGCGGTTAGCTCAGTGGGAGAGCACTTGCTTCACACGCAAGGGGTCACTGGTTCAATCCCAGTACCGCCCACCAGACTCATTCGGGGCCATAGCTCAGCTGGGAGAGCGCGTGAATGGCATTCACGAGGTCAGGGGTTCGATCCCCCTTGGCTCCACCAACGGGGGTACCCAAACCCCCAACTAACGGAGGCGTGGTGTAGAGGCCTAACATGCGGCCCTGTCACGGCCGAGATCGCGGGTTCGAATCCCGTCGCCTCCGCCAATTGTCCCTTTCCTCGTCACGTCGGCGTGGCGGAACTGGCAGACGCGTACGTTTGAGGGGCGTATGGGAAACCGTGCGGGTTCAAGTCCCGCCGCCGACACCAAAGCGACATAGGACCGGACATCTCGTTAGAGATGTCCGGTCTTCGTTTTACGAGAACAAACTGCAACAGGCAGGCGGGGCCGATGTGCCGAAGTCACTGCATGACCGTAAGCACGATCCAGAGAGCCACAGCCAGTCCGGCCACCATTCCCGCTAGAAACAGGGCTGGTAGTTTCCTGAGGCGATTTATCAAGGGCATCTCCCTTCTCTGCCCAGCATGAGTGGCAACATGCAGGGAATTGTCAGATATGGGGCAAATCCCGAGGTCACCACTGGTCCATGCTATTCGCGAGAGCGACGCCTCAGAAGATGGTAAAAGGGAATAACTCACGAACGTTGACACGGAGCAAGCTGGCAATCCGTTCGCCCTGATCACGGGTTGGCGTTGTAACGTCAAGCTCCCAGTTGCGTACGGTGCGTCCGGCTACACGTAATAAGCGCCCCAGCTCGTCCTGCGAGAGGCCGCGCACTCTGCGCCAGTATGCTAAACGGTTCTTTCGCTTCCCCAGCCCCATCGCTCACGCCACCTTACATAATCGCGTCAGTGGTAGGATTATGGACTGAGTCGCGGCGAAGCAAACAATTCGCAAACAGAAAGGCGAGCGCACCGCTGGCCTGCTTGGGAGAGTGTCGTCATGGATTCAGCGGTCTGGCAGACGAAAGTCGATTGTCATTATTGGGCGACTGAGCGCATGCTCGATTCAGTGGCCGGCCTCAGCACCGAACAATTGGCGCGGGAGCTCGTCAGCAGTTTCCCCAGCATTCACGTGACCCTGGTACATATGTTGCTCTCTGAATGTTTCTTGCTCAGCATATTGCGGCAGCAGGTCCCGGAATTTCCCAAGCCGGAGGACCTACCCACAGTGACGCTCCTTCGTGATCGCTGGCAGCATTCCAGGACGAAGCTCAACCAGTTTGTTGAACAGCAAACCCCCGAAGCCTGGATGCGCACAGTGACCCTGAAGCCGGCGCCGGACAAGGAGTTGCGGCTGCAAGTATGGGAGGTGCTCGATGAGCTGATCACGCACGGAACCTATCACCGCGGGCAGGTCACGACCATGCTGCGCCAGGTCGGCGGGACGCCAGTCAACACCGACCCGATCTTTTTCTACGCGGATCGCACTACTCCCACGCACACCTCTTGACCAGGCGAATCACATCCTCCGTGACCCGATACCCCAGCGTCCGGTTCACGGCGACAATGCGCTCGTTAGCAGCGTGGTTCAGGGTAGTGAGGGCAGCAACACCATTTTCCCGTGCATGGAGCGCTGCTGCCACCTTGAGCGGGATTGCGAGGCCCTTGCCCCGGTGCGCCGGCGCCACGCCGGTCATAAAAATGTGGGCACCCGCGGGCGTACGCTGCATCAGCGTGAACCCTGCCCACTCGCCCGTCGGGGCGACCAGCATGATCCAGCCATCCGGCCAGGCGCCGTCGCTCTCAAAGGCCCACGCGCGCCACGGTTCGAACGCCTTATAGTCCCCTTCCGTGAAGTCAGGGGTGTCCGCGAGGAGTGCGTGATAGAGGGCATGCAGCTCCCGTTCCGTCTCCGGGCTGCGCAGCCCGCAAAAGGGCACGAATCGGAACCCCTGAGATTCGGCCTTGCGAATGCCACCAAGCCAGGAGGCGGGCTCAAAGTCGGCTAGGTCCAACTGCTGGGACAGCAGATGATGGGCGCGCACAAAACCCCTTCGTTCCGCCCAGGCGATGGAGTCGGGGTCAGTACCATTGCCGTTGGCGCGGAGGTGGTTGGGACGCTTCGCCTGGAAGATCGGCTGCATCGCATCCCACAGGGCGGCGCCGACGCCCTGACCCCGCTCGGACGGGTCCACGAGTACCAGGCAGCGCAGATCGTCAGTCGGGGTATGCTCAGGCATGAACCCCGTCGACGCCCGACCGATGATGCGCTGGCGGCGAGCGTCAAGTAGCGCTACAGTGCTAACAACTGCCTGATCGCCGTCGCCACCGGCGCCGGGTCATCAGCAGCAGTAACCAGGTCAGCCGCCTGCCGCACGTGCTCCGACGCCCAGCCCATCGCCACCCCGACCCCGGCCCACTCGATCATCGAGCGGTCCGGCTCGCCGTCCCCCATGGCGATCACCGCTTCCCGGGGGATCGAGCGCTCCCGGCAGTACGCGGCGAGCGCAGCGCCCTTGGTGACCGATGCGTGCATGATATGGGTCCGGGAAGTCCGCGAGAAGCGCTCGTAGGTGGTCGCGACCATGCCGGGCATCTGCGGCAGGAGCGCCAGAGCGCCCTCCACGCTGCGGTGGCCCGTCAGCGCCAGCTGGACGGGGCATTCCCCGGTCTCCAGAAACCCGGAGACCGGCCCGCAGTAGCTATCCACAGGGTAGATCGCACCCACCCTGGGCGCGAAATCGTCGGCGGGATGAGAGTGCAGAATTTCCCCGTCTGCGTAGTAGAGCCGGATCGACCAGCCCTCGCGGTCGGCGTGTGCTGCGAGCGCACGCGCCTCCGCCGGGTCGACAGACTTTACGTACACCAGTTCCCCCTCCGGGGTGTAGATGGCGCAGCCCGTCAGGCAGATCAACGGCGCCGTCAGCCCCAGCTCCGCCACAAAGGGGAGGGTCGCCCCCCAGGAGCGGGCCGTGACCAGCGTCACCTCGCAACCCGCAGCTCGAGCGGCGGCGATCGCTTCGGTGTTCGCCGGGCCGATTTTTTGATCGCGGCCCAGCAGGGTATCATCGATATCGAGTGCAATCAATCTATACATAGGTAAGACCGTTCCTCCTTTGATCAGAACTTTCGCTTCGACCAGAGAACAGCCAATTCCTGTCGGGAGGTAGTTGCCATGAGCCGTCAGTTGTTGATGACCGAGATCGAGTTCCTCCAGAAGAACCTGCCGCTGTACCTCGCACATTGGCCCGAGGGCAAGAACGACTGGCGCCCGGCCCCGGATTTCCACACCCTGTTCCAGCTGGGCGTTCACCTGTGCGCCCTGCCGAGTTCGGCCACGGCGATTCTCGCCGGCGCATCCGATGAGGAGATCATGCAGTGGAATCAGCCCCTGACGGAAGGCGACGGCGTCGAACTCCTGGACCTGCTCGACTCCGGCATGTACCACCTG
>JAQBPS010000198.1 GCA_028287415.1 Bacillota bacterium
GTCGGCGTGGTAGATGATGTGAACCAGGTCGCCGAACTGCCGGCAGCAGTCGTCATAGGCCGCAGTTCCGCCCCACGCCATCACCTTGTGTGCGGGCGCAGTCCACGCCGCTGACGGCAGCCGTACCGGCGCCACGCCGCGGGCCCGGTCCGCCCGGTCGGTCGCAGGCGTCGAATGGGTCAGAAAGTACCCGCCGGGGGCCATCAGGTAGACGGGTATTGCGCGCTCATTGAAGAACCGTGTCAGGGCGCCCGCGACGTCGCCCGGCATCATTCGCTGGGCGATGATGCGGTCGCCATCATACACGATGGCTCCATTTGTGCAGATGTAGTAGCGAATGCCCAGGTCGGCAACGATCGGCCGCGTCGCCTCCGGCGCCCGCCCCGTGCACACTGCAAAGGTGATTCCGGCCGCCTGGAGCCGTGCAATTGCCGCCCTGCTGCGGGCGCCCACCCGGTGATCGGGCCCCAGCAGGGTGTCATCCAGGTCAGAGAGCAGAAGCTGTATCTGGGCCAAGGCTTCCACGGCGGGGCCACCTTTCCGGATTTATGCTACATACCATAACATTTCTCCATCTGTGTCACAAGGGAGCACGCACACCTTTCCGCCACATTACGTAGACTAGATGCAGGAGCATTGGAGGTGATCGGGTGCTTTACGGTGCATACGGCTGGCTGCCGCCGGTTGGCGGGCCCTTTGCCTGCCCGGGCTGTATTCCGCCGATTCTGGGCTTCCCCGGCTTCGGCCCCATCCCTCCGTTCAAGCCGATCCTGCCCTTTGGACCGATCCTGCCGATCGGACCGATCCTCCCGTATCCGGGAATCTGTCTCGGATGTATATAGAGACGCACCGCCCGCCAATTAAGTCTTTGGCGGGCTTTGCTGCGCGGGTCTTTTATTTTGACGCGGATTGCGCAATCCGCGTCAAAATAAATGTCTCCTCCCAACTCCCACCGTATCGGGCAGAATAGCATCACGGCGAGGCCCCGCCGTACGTCCAAAGGCTGTGCGTGGAGGGAATCCGCGCGCACAAGGCGAACACTGCGGCATTAGAACTACCGGTGAGAGGATGACATAGATGCACAAGGCGACATTAGCATGGAACGGAAACGGTCTCGCCTTTGATGCTACGACCGGTGGCGGGATGCAGCTTCAGGTCGGGGTGGGCGAGGACGGCGAGCCAGTAGGCGCCCGAGCCAAGGAGCTCGTCTGCCTGGGTCTCGGCGCGTGTGCCGGCAGCAATCTCGTCTCCCTGATGAAGAAGATGCGCCAGAACGTGGAGCGCATCGAAATTGACGTGCAGGCTGAACAGGCCGAAACGGACCCGATGGTCTTTACCCACGTGCTCACGACCTACCGCCTGCATGGCAAGGGCATCGACCCCGCCAAGGTGAAGAAGGCGCTTGATTTTATTGAAGAGAAGTATTGCGGCGTGCTGCACATGGTGAACAAGACCGCCCGCACGGAGTACGCCTTCGAGATCGTGGAGGTCTAGCCATGCGCTGGCTGACCTACCTGCATAACCGGACGAACATCTTCACGAAGGTGCTGGTCGCCAACGCCCTGATCGTGGTGACAGGCAGCCTCCTGGCCGTGGCGATCTTCACCTACGCGTGGCGGGGGCAAACGCCGTCGCCGTCGGTGGAGTTGTTGTTGGTGCTGGTCGGTTTGGCCAGTTCGCTCGGCGTGAACTACGGTATCCTGCGGGTCGCCTTCCAGCCGCTCTTCACCATGCATGCCACCCTGGACCGGGTGCGGCAGGGCGACTTCTCGGCCCGGGTGCCCGACGTCGGCGGCGACCCTGACACCGCCAGGGTGATCGAGACCGCAAACCTGATGCTCGATCGGCTGGCCGAGCACCGGCAGGCCGTCGCCGCCCAGATCCTCCGGGCGATGGAGGAGGAGCGGAAGCGGATCGCCCGGGAGCTGCATGATGAGACCAGCCAGTCGCTAACGAGCATGGTCGTGAACCTTCAGGTGATCGAACAGCAGATGGGCGGGCAGCCGGAAGAGCTGTCCGGCCGCGTTCGGCTGACCAAGGAGGTCGCCCAGCGCACGCTTGATGAGACCCGTAGGCTCATGTTCGACCTGCGTCCGTCGGTGCTGGACGACCTCGGGCTGGTACCCGCCCTGCGGTGGTTTATCAGCCAGCGGGTGCAGCCCATGGGCCTCACGGTCGAGTTCCAGCCCGCCGGCTTGGACCACCGGCTTTCCGACGAACTGGAGACCGCATTCTTCCGGATCATGCAGGAAGCGATCACCAACACGGTGAAACACGCCAGAGCGACGCATGTCACGATCACCCTCGCAAAGGAGGGCGGCGCGATTGTCGGTTCTGTGCAGGACGACGGCAGCGGCTTTCACCCCATGCGGGTGCGCAAGGATGAAGTGGGCCGCGGCCTCGGGCTTTTCGGCATGCATGAGCGGGCTGCACTCGTAGGGGGCTCTGTTGATATTGACTCAGCGCCCGGGCGGGGGACAACCGTGCGGGTTACCGTGCCCGATCGTGTGAGGGGGAACGAAGCCGGTGGGTAAGATTCGGGTGCTGCTGGTCGACGACCATGCCATTTTGCGGGAGGGTATCCGCTACCTGCTCTCCGCCAGCGGCGAGGTTGATGTCGTGGGCGAGGCGCAGGATGGCATCGAGGCGCTGGAGATGGTGGAGAGCCTGATGCCGGATGCAGTGCTGATGGATATCGCCATGCCCCGCATGAACGGGATCGAGGCGACGAGCGAACTGAAGAAGCGGCATCCCGAGCTGCCGGTGCTGATCCTGTCGATGTATGACAGCGAGGAGTACGTCGTCCCGATCCTCAAGGCCGGCGCATCGGGCTATGTGCTGAAGCGCTCTGCCGCCCAGGAGCTGGTCTCCGCGCTCAAGGCGGTGGTGGCCGGGCAGGTGATTCTCCACCCGGACGTCGCCCGGACGGTGATGGATTCGATCCAGGGCGGCGGGACGGCCTCGGGCCACGCAGCGCCCGCAGGTTTCCGGTCGGAGGGTGGCTCTCACGCACAGCTTGAACAGCTGACCGACCGGGAGCGGGAGGTCCTCACCCTGATCGCCAAGGGGCTGACCAACCAGCAGATCGGCGAGAAGCTCTTCATCTCGATCAAGACGGTGCAGGCGCACCGGGCGAACCTGATGGAGAAGCTCGACCTGCACGACGCGGTCGAGCTGACCAAGTTCGCGATCAAGACCGGACTGCTATCGCTGGACGACATGTAGGTGGCTAAGCATGTTGGCAACGCACTGCCGCCGGGGCTCCTCGACAAGCTGCGTGGCGGTGCTTTGTACCGGACCGGCGGCCTGGGGCTGCCGGTCCTGACTGTCGATGCGGCTGGCTGGCCGCACGCCGCCATGGCGCCCGGCGCGGTTGCTGCCCGGCCCGATGAGGTGTGGGTAGCGCTCGGCGGCAAGACCGGCTCCCTCCAGAACATCGAGCGGGACGGTCGCATGACGCTGCTGATGGCGGGGCCGGACACCTTGTACTACATCAAGGGCGACGCGGCGGTCATCCGCCCCGAGATGCAGATGATGGCCCAGGAGGCCGCCCTGCGGCTGCGGGTGACCGAGGTGCTCCAGGACATGGAGCCGTTTGTCACGATCACCGGCGGGGTCAGTTACCGCTATGGTGTGATTCACGAGGACTTTATTACGCTGATCGGGCGCCTGCTGGATGAGTTGCAGGCGCTCGCGGAGGGACGCTAAATGCGGATTGTGGTAGGAATCAGCGGAGCGTCCGGGGCGATTTACGGGGTGCGTACCCTTCAGGTGCTGAAGCGGCTGGGCGTGGAGAGCCACCTGGTCCTGAGCGAGACCGCCGCCCGGACGATCGCCTATGAGACACCCTTCACGGTTGACGATGTAACCGGGCTGGCAACGAAGGTCTACCCGGTGCATGACGTGGCAGCCGCCATCTCCAGCGGCTCCTTCCGCACGGACGGCATGGTGGTGGCGCCCTGCTCGATCAAGACCCTGGCCGGCATCGCCAACAGCTACAACGACAACCTGCTCACACGGGCGGCGGACGTCTCCCTGAAAGAAAGGCGCAAGCTGGTCCTGGTGGTGCGGGAAACCCCGCTGCACCTGGGCCACCTGCGCCTCATGACCGCCGTTACCGAGATGGGAGCCGTGCTCCTCCCGCCGATGCCCGCCTTCTACCACAAACCTCAGACGGTGGATGACATCATCGATCAGACCATCGGGAAGCTGCTCGATCAGTTCGGTCTGGATGCATCGCTGTTCAAGCGCTGGTCCGGGCTGGATGCCTAGAGCACCCGGCCGGCGGGCCTTACGTCGTAGACCAGCCCCTCGTACAGCACCGTGAGATTGCCCAGGGAGACCGCCCGGATTCCCGGCAGGTACTCCATATCGTCGAAGTCGAAGGGCGGATCGACTCGGATTGCCGTTGTGCGCCCGGTGAGGAGTTTCAATTGCAGTTCCGTGTACATTCGCCCACCTTCCTCCCGTTGAAGTAACCCGGCGGAAGGGCTGGCGCCATGCTGCGTAACGCGATCGCAGCCAGTATGCCCAGCTTCCGAGCCAGGATTTCATGGGAGTCTCTGACACAGCGATCCCGCTCAGGCATTAACCGAGCGGGATCGCTGTGTTAGCGCGTCAGGCGCCAGACGGGTGCAGGTGCCTGGCCGATGAATCAAGAATGTCACGTATACCTAAATATGCGGGAGGTTTACGTGGCAATGAAAATCTTCATCTCGTGTGACATGGAAGGCATCACCGGCGTCGCGATCGGCAAGCATTGCAACCCGGCGGAGCCCGAGTACCAGCGCTTCCGCCGGCTTATGACCCGTGACGTGAATGCGGCGATCGCCGGTGCCGCCGGGGCGGGCGCCAGCGAGTTCCTGGTCGTCGATTCGCACGGCCCCATGACCAACATTCTGATCGAAGAGCTTGATTCCCGGGCGGAGCTGATCAGCGGGTCGAACAAGCACTTCTGCCAGATGGAAGGGATCGACACCGGCTTTGACGGCGCGTTCTTCCTGGGCTACCACGCGCGCGAGGGCGGCGGCGACGGTGTGATCAACCACACGCTGATGGGCGTGGCGGTAACGCAGTTGCGCCTCAACGGCAAGGAGATCGGCGAGACCGGACTGAATGCCCCCCTCGCCGGCCACTTCGGCGTGCCCGTCGTGATGATCTCGGGTGATAACGTGGTGGCGGAGGAGGCCCGTGAGCTGCTCGGCGACGTGGAGACCGCGATCACCAAGCAGGCGATCAACCGGCACACCGCCCGCCTGCTCTCCGTGCAGGCCTCGCAGGCGGCGATTGCCGACCGGGCTGCGGCTGCGGTGAAGCGGCTCCAGGCCGGGGCGTTCAAGCCCCACACCGTGGACGGCCCCTTCACTTTCGAGGTTGACTTCAAGACGACCGACAGTGCCCACATGGCCTGCCTCTTCCCGACCAACAAGCGGATCGGCTCCAAGACGATATCGATCACCGCCGATGACTACCCGACCGCTTTCAAGCAGCTGTGGGGCACGCTCATCCTCGGCGCCAAGGTAATGGGCGGGGTTCTCTAAAGTCGAGATTTTTATAGCCGCAGATTACGCAGATTCGGCATAAAAATATATTTTAATGCGATTAAAATCTGCGTAATCTGCGAAATCTGCGGCAAAAAAATGTCCGGAATTCCTAACCCACGAGGAGGCCGCAGCTTTGAGCGCACAGATCGACTTCAGCAAATATCATCGCTACGACGAGCTGGTCCAGCACATGCGTGACCTGGTCGGCGCCCATCCCGGGCTCGCCCGCATGTACTCGATTGGCAAGTCGTTTGAGGGTCGCGACCTGTGGGCGGTGGAGATCACCAACCACGAGACCGGCGACCATAATGACAAGCCCGGCTATTATATCGACGGCAACCTGCATGCCGGCGAGGTGACCGGCACCGCAGCCGCCCTCTACACGATCTGGTACCTGCTGACCAACTACGGTACGGACAGCGAGATCACCCGGCTGGTTGACACGACCAGCTTCTACATTCTGCCCCGGGTCAGCCCCGATGGCGCCGAGTTCTACCTGACCACGCCGCACTTCCTGCGCTCGAGCGTGCGGCCCTATCCCTTCACCGAGGAGCAGGACGGCCTGCAGGGCGAGGATCTCGACGGCAATGGCCTGATCCTCCAGATGCGTCTGCCCGATCCGGATGGCGAGTGGCAAGTTTCGGCCAAGGACGCCCGCCTCATGATCCCCCGCCTGCCCCACGAGTATGGCGGGCAGTACTACCGCATCTACACGGAAGGCGTCATCAAGAACTACGACGGCGTGGAGATCAAGGCGGCGGCGCCCCGCTGGGGCCTCGACATGAACCGGCAGTTCCCGGTGGGCTGGGAGCCCGAGGCGAAGCAGGCCGGCGCCGGCCCTTACCCGCTCTCCGAGCCGGAGACCCGGGCGATCGCCGAGTTCCTGCTGAACCAGAAGAACATCACCGGCGGGCAGAGCTACCACACCTCCACCGGCATCATCCTGCGGCCGTCCTCCTTCCGCAGCGATGAGAAGATGGACCCGAAGGACCGGATGGCGTTCAAGGCGATCGGCAAGATCGGCGAGGAGCTGACCAGCTATCCCTGCGCCTCTGTCTATGACGGGTTCGCCTACCAGAAGGAT
>JAQBPS010000204.1 GCA_028287415.1 Bacillota bacterium
TCCTTGGCGAGCTGGGCGGCCACGGGCGACTTGGTCGCAATGTCAGCGGCCAGCTTTTGTGCCTCGCTCAGGTAGGCCTCGGGCGGCACCACCCGGCTGACAAGGCCCGCCGTCTTCGCCTCCTGCGCGGTGAGCATGCGGCCGGTGAGCACCATGTCCATGGCCACGGCCTTGCCCACGGCCCGGGTGAGCCGCTGGGTGCCGCCGGCGCCCGGCAGCACGCCAATGTTGACCTCGGGCTGGCCGAACCGGGCCGTGTCCGATGCGACAATGATGTCGCAGATCATGGCCAACTCGCAGCCGCCGCCCAGGCAAAAGCCGCTCACGGCCGCCACGATCGGCTTTTTGATCCGGTACACGGCGTCCCACAGGGAGATGAAATCCTGCGCGTACATGTCGATCGCGCCCTGGTCGGCCATCTCCTTGATGTCCGCCCCGGCGGCGAACGCCCGCTCGTCGCCATGCAGGAGGATGCAGCGGATGGCCGGGTCGGCCTGGAACCCCTCGAAGGCGTGGACGAGTTCGGTCATCAGCGTGCTGTTCAGCGCGTTCAGGGCCTGGGGCCGGTTGATCTGGACCCGCGCGACTCCGCCCTCGACAAAGACCAGGATCTGCTCGTAGGTCACCGGTTTACCCCCTTACCTCAGCGTAATACATGGTGAAGAGGCCCTTGGCAAAGCCGCGGAGCTGCTGGCCGGCCGCACCCATTTCCGGGGAGTGCATGGCGGCGTCCAGCGCCTTCTTGTCGTCAAACGCCAGCTCGGCCATCTGGAAGTAGTCCGGCTGACCCCACGGAGCCTCGGTGAAACGGGTGACCTCGGCCTTGCGCAGGCCCGGCACCTGCGCGATCAGGGCCAGGTGCTCGGTGTACTTGCCGTTGAACTCGGCCACAGGAATCTCGGGCTTGCGGTACAGCACAACCAGTTTGAACATGGGATCGCACTCCTTCTGTGAGTCGATTCGCATCAATGGGCTCGGGGAATCGGTTCGAACGCCGCATCCATGAAGCGGCGGGCGCCCGGTTCGAGCAGGGCGTAGTACTGTTGGAAGAGCCGCCGTGCGTCCAGGCCTTGCCAGCCTGCGGGCAGCAGTTCCAGCGGCAGCCCGGGGTCGACAAACAGAAACTTGCGGTAGTCATGGACCAGTTCGATCTTGTTCACGAAACAGCGGTCATCCGGCAGGTGAGGGGAGCGCTCGTACTGCTCGAGCCGTGGCGCCCACTGGGCGATGAAGCGCTGGTAGCTCGCCTGGATGGCCGCCAGGTCCCAGCAGCGGCGCACCAGCTCCTGCGGCGAGCCCGGGCCGTTGTGGCCGGAACGAAAGGTGGCGACATACGGCTCGATCGCGTACCGGTGGATCAGTTCGGCAATCGCTTCCTCAAGCGGGTTCGGGGAGATCCAGGTGCCCGGGGTGAGGGCGGCGAGCCCGGTCCATGCCAACTCGCGGCGCAGTTCATCCCGCTTGGCGCGCATCGCCTCAGGGATCGAGTAGGTCAGAATGCGCCATTGCCCGTCCCAGGGGTGGTCCTCGGGGTGATAGACCCGGCGGCTCGCCTCGACGATTCGCCACTGGCCGCGATCTGTGAGGGAGTAGCAACTGCGGGAGGCGACCCGGCGGGTTTGGAGCCAGCCCTGGCGGGTCATGCGAGAGAGCGCCTGACGCAACGTGGGCTCGCTGATCCCGAACTCCCCGAGGTAGCGCGCTAGCGTGCTCGTCCACGCTTCCCCGCCTACGTACTGAATATAATCGCCCCAGAGGTCAAATAGCAGTGAGCGGGCTTGCATCCATCCACCTGCCCAGCGTGTGACGAAATTTCCTCTATCGTATCAAATAGCGTCATTCGCTTTTTCGATGGAAATGTCCTGTCGCGCGGGTCGGCCCCGTGAGGGCGATGACCTCACGAGGCCGACGGGAACCTTGAAGGCGGATCGACGGCCGGAATCGCTTCCGCCGCACCGCTCTAACCGGATGCCTGTTTGCTGTGCTGCCCGGCCTCGGTCAGGACCCGGAACAACTCTTCCATGAGGGGAAGACCCTCCCGCTGCTGGAGTTGGAGCATGGAACGGACGACCTCTTCCTCCAGGTCCGGGCGCCGCGCAACGCTGGCCTGAATCCGGGCGAGTACACCCATGCCCATGGCCTCCCGGAGCATACCCATGGCCTTGGCCGTGTGATGCAGAATGACACAGGCCTGGGCTCTGCGCACTGGTGAAATTCCCCGGATGCCCATAAGCCGGATTGCCGTTTCGATGGACGCCTGATACTCACCGAGCATGAATGACCGGTAGGCGAGGTTGGCCAGGTAGTGCCCCCGCGCTTCCAGATCGTTCGGGGTGGCATTCAGGTAGGTCTCTGATTCGGACAACAGGGCGCCTACCCGGTCGAGCCGCCCCTGCCGCAGGCAGTGCCAGATTAGATCCGCCCGGTGCTGTTCCCATTGCTGTGGGTCCGTCTCCCGGTGCCAGCGGTATGCCTTTTCGTAGTACTCCGCCGCTTTGTCGGATCGCCCCATGGCCTGATGGCACCTGGCCGACAGATGAAAAGCCCGGCCCTCAAGCGCCTTTGCCCGGTCATAGAGCGTGAAGTGCTGAAAGTACTCGGCCAGGCAACTTGCTGCACGTTTGTACAGGCGATTGTCGTGGCAAACGGTTGCCAGATGGCAAAGCGCCCGGCCCAGCAGGTCGTATTCGGCACCCTCCTGCGCAAAATGAGCGGCCAGTTCGGCGGGCGCCAGTGATTCCTGGTGGGCATGGAGTGCCGCAAGCGAGCGGCTCAGGGCCAGGAAGGCCTGAGCCTTGTCCGTTGGGGAGAGTCCCACTCGCCGCAACATGGTGCCGGCGGCTTCGCGGCATTCGCCAAACCGCTGGGCCCGGAGCAGCTCAGCCAGGTAGCTGATGTCCAATACGCCGGGCCTCCCTTGTTGACGACTGCCCTTTGATTATAGCCGCCAGCGAAAGCCTAATCAACGACTTATTTGGAAAAAACTAGAACAAGAGTACGACAAAAAACAGGCCCCGCGAGGAGCCTGTCGATTTTGGTCGCTGTTCGCTTATTCTGGCACTGGTTCCGCCGGGTTGATTGTGTACCGGCAGCAGCTCCCGCCCTGGGCGATGCATTCCACTCGTTTTACGTTGTCGGTGCCGAGCACCGCCTTGAAGAACGCCAGTTCATGGTGGCAAGCGTGCGGAAACCGCTTGGAGACCTGATGCACCGGGCAGTTGAACTCCTTGAGCACGAGCGTCTCGCCCTCACCCGGCTCGGCCTCTGCCAGATACCCGTTTGCCAATTGGATCTCAGCAAGGCGGGCGACCCGGTCGCCCAAGGTGTCAGCTGCGACTTCGGGGCCGTACTTCAGGGCCATTGCCTGGCCACGTAGATCAAAGAACTTCTCCACCAGGTCGTCTCCAGCCTGGGTCATGAAGTCCAGGACTTCGAGCGTCAGCGCGCCATACTTCTTGGGGAAGAGTTCATCGGCCGCCTCTGTCAACGAGTAGACCCGGGTCGGCCTGCCCATGGGCAGACGTTCCTGCCGCGACGTAAGCAAGCTGTCCCGCTCCAGCGATGTGAGATGACGCCGGACGGCCACGTGCGTAATGCCGAGCCGGTCACCCAGTGCCGCAACAGTGAGCGGACCAACGGTCCGGAGAATGTTAACGATTTCGCGGCGGGTGGAGGTGTCCTCCTGGGTCGAAGCGCTGACGGGCATCGGTGTCACACTCCCCTTGAGCCGGTTAATATCATTGTAACACAAATTACGCGTGTGGGATACTTATTCAACCCATTTGTCTACAATATATGCCGCTTTCGCGCGCTGGACAGAGGCGGCGCGGTGTACTATGTTGAATGTGGTAACCCATCGGGAATTATTGTGAACGATGCTCTGAGATTGGCGGAGGTGACCCGTTGATGTTCATGTGCAAGGAATGCGGGCAGCAATACGATGATAAAGAGTTGGCTTTTACGGTGATCCTCGAAAACCGCCTCACCCACCCGGCGGCGGAGATGTACCTCCTGAAGTTCTGCTCGAAGCAACATGTGCAGGCTTTCCTCGAGCAGATCAACAACCAGCATCAGCGCTATGTGCTGACCAAGAAGGGCAGGGGCAGCGACAAGCAGTTCGAGCCGGCGTTCCCGCTGGACCTGCAGCTCTTGGTTGGCAGTACAAAAGCGAGCTGATGCGCCTCAAACTCGCACCGTTTCCGGCTGGCCCTCCAGTCACTCGGCATCCATCCGGAGGATCCCGGCGAGCGGAGTAAGCCCCTACAAAAGAAACAGGGAAGGTCGTGCACGACCTTCCCTGTTTCTGCGCGTGATGCGTCTTACTTGCGGGCGGTGGCGACGAGCTCGTGAATCCGGCCCTTCCCGACCAGGTTGACAAAGCCGCCGATCCGCGGGCCGTGGCTGGCGCCCAGGAGCACTCCGTACAGCATCTGGAAGAAGTCCTTTGGCTGGTAGCCGTGCCCCTTGGCGATGCTGAACACGCCGGTCTGAATGGCGTCGGCATCATCGGTGGTGTCGATCAGCCGGTCAAACTCCGCCACCATTTCCCACTGCTCGTCGGTGAGCACGGGCGTCTCCCGGGTCGGGAGGATGAAGTCCTCGTAGTAGCTGATCGCCTTCGCCAGCAATTCCCGCACGAAGTCCTCGTTCGCGGTGATGCGGTCACGGCCGAAGCTGCGGCCGAGATACTCGATCAGCTGATCCGGCTCCGTCACGCTGATTGCATTTACGAGGTTGATGATGTCCGAGTAGCGGAGGCCGCCGAGGTCCGGGCGGTCCCCGTGATAATAGATGAACCGGTATTGCGCGTCTTCCTTGGTCATCGTGAGGGTCTCGTCCGTGTACTGGATGATGCTGTCGGTGCCCAGCTTCTTCTGCTGCTTGGGGTTCTTGAACATCAGCAGGTTCAGCGAGTCTTGCGTACCCCAGCGGCCCCAGTTCTCCATGGAGATGCCGGCGCCGACGGACTTGCTGATCTTGCGGCCTTCCTCAGTGAGGAACAGCTCGTACATCATCGTGACCGGTGGCTTGCCGCCGATGATCTTGACGATCTCGCTGGAAAGCTTGGCTGAATCGATCAGGTCCTTGCCGTGCATTTCGAAGTTCACGCCGAAGACATACCAGCGCAGGGCCCAGTCGGCCTTCCAGAAGAACTTGCCCCGTCCGCCGAGCGCACTCTGCGTGCCGCGGTGGCCGCAGCCCGTGGTGCCCTTATGCTCGCCAACGCAAGCGTAGGTCACGGTCGCTTCATCCGCGCTGTAGTCCTCGACGCGCGTGGTGTTCACCTTGCCACACTGCTCGCAGATCGGCAGCCAGGGGAACCAGCCGGCCCGGTTCTCCTCGCGCATGGTGGGGAGAATCAGATCCATGATCTCCTTCATATGCTTGAACATCTTGCGGATGCCATCGTCAAACGTGCCGTTGGCGTAGCACTCGGTGGCGGACTTG